>JBFGLD010000816.1:0-3752 GCA_041576335.1 Anaerolineae bacterium
GCGTGGCCATAGTCAAATCGAGGGATAGGTCAAAAAATGCCGATCGAACTAAGCTCTCCCAAATGGAGCAGTACCATCAAGGTCTTTGTCGCGGCCTTTGCCTTTCTTTTGCTAGGGCTGGCAGTCTGGCGCTTTCAAGAGTTGGTCAATACATTAGTCATTGCGGGCATGATCGCCTACATTCTCAATCCCCTGATTGTATGGCTCGACCGGCGAACACTCCTTAGCCGGGGAGCGGCCATCGCCGTGGTTTACCCACTTTTTGCCCTAATTGTGTTGGGAATATTGGTGGCGGCCGGGTTTACAATTTACAATCAGGCCTTTGGTTTAGTCGGAGTCGTGCAGCAGATAATCCTGATTGAGCCGGATCAGATTCAGCAACTGCTTAGCCAGCCCGTCAAGATTGGTGCCTGGACTTTGGATCCGAGCCAGTTTAATATCGAGTTGGAGCAGATGACTCAGCAGTTGTTCGCCAGCGCTCAATTTCTGATCGGACAAAGCGCCGTATTTATTCGACTGGCTGCCTCGACCGCTCTCAATTGGGTAGGCTGGGCGATCCTAATTTTTGTATTATCGATCTACTTTGCCGTTGACCTGCCCCGTTTTGGCGACCAAATCAGCCAGGCTGTCCACCAGCCGGGTTATCGCCGCGATGTTGAGCGTCTGCTGCACGAAACCAGATGTATCTGGAATGCCTATTTACGCGGGCAAACGACCCTGGCCATTATGGTCGCCATAATTTTTACCGTGGTGTTAAATTTATTAGGCGTCCGCTACGCCCTAACCTTAGGCGTATTGGCCGGCATCCTTGATTTTTTTCCATATGTGGGCCCCATTATTATTGTCACCTTGTCAACAATTGTCGCCGTTTTTCAAGGTGATAACTGGATGGGCCTCGATCAGATGTGGTTTGGGATGGTAGTGTTGACGGCAGGCTTGGTCATTCAGCAAATAGAGGGCAACTGGCTCAATCCCCGGATCATGGGTGGGGCTTTGGGTTTACACCCGCTCCTGGTGATGGTGGGCGCAATTATGGGCGGAACGTTAGCCGGTCTCTTGGGCGTCTTGCTAGCCGCGCCGGTCCTGGCCACCATGAAACTCATGGGAACCTATGCCTGGCGCAAAATGTTTGATCTTGAGCCGTTCCCGGAGCCGGTAAGGAAGTTGGTACCGGGCGAGAAACCGGCCAAGGCGCCGGTCGTGCAAGAGCAAACATAGCCTCATAACATTATTACTGCCCGTACTCCTGCCGCAGTATCTTCAATATTTCCGCATTGAACGGATTTTCCCCCTTCTGCAAGGCCCCAATCCAGGCCCGGCGGCGCATCGCGTCTCGTTCCCACTCGGGACTCGGCTGTTCGGCTTCCAACCAGGCAGCATACGTCTCAAAATCGGCCGTGGCTGCGGCATAATCGCCCAGCAGGGCGTAGGCCAGGCCGCGACTATCTTGAAACAGCGGTTCAGTGGGATCGGCCTCAACCGCTTTGAGGCAGTGAGGAAACGCCACTTCAGGCTGCTGCTCTAGGGCGTAGCCCCAGCACAACAGATTGAAGGCATTCCCGTAAGCCGGACGCAGCGCCAGCGCCTTTTCCACGTCGGGTAGAATTGTTTGAGTTGTCTGGCCCAATCCAAAATAAGCTATGGCCCGATTGAGATAGGCCTCCGGCAGCTCCGGTTCGAGGGCCAGGCTACGCTCGATATCGTTCAAAGCCAGAGTCAAATTTTTCGGGCCGCCCATGCTCAAACGAATGGAAGCCCGATTATTGTAAGCCAACCCCCACTGTGGAGCTGCGGTGATGAGCGCATCGGCATCGGCCAGGGCCCGGGCCAAGTCACCCGGCTGATTTCGGGCTTCGTAGGCCGCAATTCGATTCAGGCGCGAGGCGATCATTTGGGGCCAGCGGTCTATTGCTTCGGTATAGGCGGCAATGGCTCGGTCCAGGTCGGCTGGACGGCTGCGCTGGTAGGCAATTCCCAAGTAAAAATTGGCCAGGGCCCAAGTTTTTTCTTCGACAGCCGGGTCTCCTCGCAGGTTATCACGAGCTTGCCGCAGCAGGGGACGAGCTTGATCGGCCTTGTCTTGGTTAAGATAGATTTGACCCAGGGCAATCAGCGCCAGTGAGCGGACCTGCTGCGGCAGTTCGGTATTGATCGTTGCTGATAAATGCTCCAGGCTGAGTACATCTTGTCTTAGAGCCGGATCGGTAAAAATGCGCCGGTCGGCGGGATAAGCAAATTCGACCACCACCCGGCCAACATCATACTCGCCATAAATTACCAGCGTAGCGCTGGCAGCCCGGCCAACCCGCAGTGCCTCCTCCCGCCTACCGACCGGTTCGGGCCAGATATCAATCTGAACGTCTGACAGCTGTGTGGCTTCGACCTCGCGCTCGAGTGCTTCGGCCAGCCGACCGGCGACGTTATACCCCACTTGGCTGCTGGCGTAGTTAGCAAAGTGGGTTACCAAGACTACCGACCGGTCAGAGGGTACCGGCGTCGCGCTGCTGCCCGGCGAGAGTAAGTTGATCGGCAGTGTGCCACTAAAATAAAGCAGAGCAGCCAGGGCAATGACCGCCGCCATCCCGCCGACGATCCGGCGAAGGACCACCTGGGTACGTCTTTCAGCGCGTGGAGCTTTTGCAGTCAAAGCCGGCCTCAACACCTGGCCGGCGGCCTTCTCGTCGGGGCTACCGGCAGGCTGGGGAGGGACTGCTGCTGTTGGAATAGGCGAAAAGTTCTCGGTTGAAGTGGCGCCAGGCTCCAGCTGCACCCCGGCCTGGCTGGGCGCCGGCAGCTCCGCGTCTTGACTCCCCGAAATATTAGCCGACTCTGGGCGAAAACCGGCTGCCAGCAGCAGTTGATCCTGCTCCTCCGGCGTCAGCCGAAACTTGCGGGCCATGAGCAGCACGTCATCGCGGTGACGAGGCCGGCTGGTCAAACCTTCTCGCCAGCGAAAAATGGTCTGCCGGCTTACCCCTATGGAGCGGGCCAATTCGGTATCGCTAATGCCGGTGCGTCGGATATGCCGGTTGAGGAGTTCGCTAAAATTTTCCATCGTTTAACTTGATTATAAAGGGGGTTCGCGCCCATGACAAGGGGACGTTTGACTCGATCGACCTGGCGACCGCCAATATTGGGTCGAATGTAACACTTCTGAGCCTTGAAATGCAACGTTTGTAACGGTAGAGTGAGAGCCAGAGGTTGGACGATGAAACGTAAAATGGGGCACAGCCGGCACAGTAGGGCGGTGCTGCCATCGAAAGGTGAGCATGCGGCGAAGCACGACGCGCTAAGCGGTTGATTAGAGAATCTCTGTGCCCTCTGCACCACGTTGTCCTGTTTTACGGACTAAGTTTCTGATTTAGCGGAACAACCAGCCAGTCTTAGACGTCTATACGACAGTCACCGGTGGTAACAACAATCCATTTTCAACATCAAATACAAGGAGCGAGGTTCAAAATGAAGCACAACCAATTCTTCCAAACCAAATCAAATTTCAACATTATGCTGCTGGCGGCATTGGTAATATTTATTATCACTGCCTGCAGCAGCGGAGTCGAGGCGCCGCCGGCCGTTGAGCCATCATCGCTCGGCCAAAAAGCCCAAGCAGAGGCCGGCGCCGGTGACGACGTGTTCGTCGAACGGGAAGTCGCCGCTGAGCAGGCGCTGGCCGAACCCGGGGCGGCTGCCGAGGCTGAGGGCGGAAACTCGACGGCCAGTTTCGGCCAGGTTTCAAACGTGCCCAATGTTTA
>JBFGLD010000817.1:0-3741 GCA_041576335.1 Anaerolineae bacterium
CAGGGTGCCCTGCTTTACCGGCAGTTCTATTGTGCCGGGCGGGATTTGGTCGACAATGTAGCTTGTCCCCGTGGTATCGGCTAAATGCGTGTAGTAGGTCCAGATCTGGCGGCCGGGTACGAGCGGGTCTTCAGGATGGCGGATTATTACGGCGCTGGTCCACTCCGGCAGGCGGGTCAGATAGCCGTCGTAGGCGGCGTAGACCGGGATTATGCCGTTGCCGGCCAGGCCAAAAATATCTAAGCCCGAGTGGTTAGTTGTGCCCAGAATACTGTCACCGTACAGTACCCCGACCCAGCCGTCGGTGGGCATAATGAACGGTGCACCTTCGCACCGGGCCAGGCCGGTTGTTGCCGGAAGTTCGACACTTTCCGGATTTTGCCGGTAGCGGATATAGTCCAGCCTGCTCTGAAACTGAGTTGAGGATGCACAAAATAACAGTCCTGCCCCGATGATGAGCAGGATCACGATGACTAAGGCCGATTGTAGAGAATCTTTCATTGTTTTATTGCCTGCCTTAATTTACCATAGAGTAGGAAAGATGTGAAACCGGGATCTCCGCTCGGTGAGGAAATAATCTTGCAGCGATGGCGCAAAGAGTGCGCGCCGGACGACGTGAAATGTAATAACTTAACTTCGATGTTAATGCTCAGAGGCAGTCTGCGACTGCCGTTTCGCGTGATGTGACGACGGTCAGTGCGTAGCCTCCCTGCGACCGCAGGACGTGCAGACCGTCTGCGAGCATTTAAGGAGGAACTCCGAACACCGGTTAATAGGTGAATATCCCTACGTCCCACTTTCACGGCCATATTGGGTTGCAAGATTCAACCTTTGTGCTATAATCTTGGCAGCAACTGCAGCCGAGTAAAGGCAAAAGAAAAGCGGTGACGGAGAAGAGTAAGCAAACTCCCGAATTTCAGAGACGTGCCGGTGGGTGCGAGGCACGCGTGGGGTTTGCCGAATTCCGCTCCTGAGCTGGCGGCGATGAGCCGTCCGGGTACGCCCGTTAACGCGTGATAGAGATTACCGGGGATTAAGCCCGGTAAAAAAAGGTGGCACCGCGAGCTGAAACCTCGCCCTTTTACGGGCGGGGTTTTTTGTTCAAAGGAGCCGCTGGCCAGGGAACAGGCTTTGACCTGTCTTGCTATTTTGGGCTCCGCGTCTGAAAACATTCTGACTAACAATTTTGATGAGGAGATTAATATGCTTGATTTAAACTTTATACGCGAAAATCCTGACAAAGTTAAGGCGGCGCTGGTGGATTTGAACACTGCTGCGCCTCTAGACGAAATTTTGACGCTGGATCAACAGCGGCGCGAGCTGCTTAAAGACGTCGAGGCTCTGCGCCAGGAGCGGAACCAGGGCAGTAAAGCCATTGGGCAGCTTATGCGCGAGGGCAAAACCGAGGCAGCCGAAGCTCAAAAGCAGCGTATGAGCGAAGTCGGCGACAAAATTAGCCGGCTTGACGAGCAGCTGCGCCAGGTTGGAGCGGACTTAAACGACAGGCAGCTGTATGTGCCTAACATGCCCGGCCCGGGCGTGCCGGTGGGTCCGGGCGAAGAGCATAATGTGGAAGTGCGGCGCTGGGGCGAGCCGCCAAAATTTGATTTTCAGCCCAAAGCTCACTGGGATTTGGGCGAAGCTCTGGACATTATCGATTTCGAGCGCGGTGTCAAAATTAGCGGTACGCGCTTTTACATATTCAAAGGCGCCGGCGCAGCCCTGCACCGGGCTTTGACCAACTGGTTTATAGACGTCGGGATCAATGATCACGGCTACACCGAAATTTATCCGCCTTTTATGGTGCGCGAGCAGGCCATGATCGGGGCAGCCCACCTGCCCAAGTTCCGCGACAACATGTACTATGACGCCGAAGAGGATTACTGGTTTATCGGCACGGCCGAAGTGCCGTTGACCAACCTGTTTGCCGACGAGATTTTGAACGCCGACCAGCTGCCCATTCGCTACCTCAGCCACACGCCCTGCTTTCGCCGCGAGAAAATGAGCGCGGGGCGGGACGTGCGCGGCATTAAGCGGGTGCATCAATTTGAAAAAGTTGAGATGTACCACTATACTCTGCCCGAAGATAGCTACGATCACCTGGAAGAGATCGTGGCCAATGCCGAAGATTTGTGCCGGCGCCTAAACCTGCCCTATCGCGTCGTGCAAATGTGTACGGGTGACCTGGGATTTGCCGCGGCCAAAAAATATGATATCGAAGCCTGGGTGCCGGGTGAAAGCGGCGACGGCGAGTGGTTGGAAATCAGCAGCTGCAGTAATGTGGAGGCGTTTCAGTCGCGCCGGGCCAACATGCGCTTTCGCCGCGAACCGGGCGCCAAGCCCGAATTTATGCACACCCTCAACGGCAGCGGGCTGCCCCCGGGACGGGTAATGATCGCCGTTATGGAGAATTTCCAGCAGCCTGACGGCAGTATCGTCGTGCCGGAAGTGCTGCGGCCCTACCTGGGTGGGCTTGAGGTAATCCGTTCGGCCCCTATTTTGAGTGAGGGTGTTTAAAATTTATGGCTAACAACTTGCTCCCGGCAACGCTGGCCCTGGCCGATGGCACTGTCTTTCACGGGCGATCCTTTGGTGCCGCCGTGACCGTGACGGGCGAGATCGTCTTCAACACCAGTATGACCGGCTATCAGGAGATTCTGACTGATCCCTCCTACTGCGGTCAAATCGTGACGATGACCTACCCCCACATCGGGAACACCGGCATCAATCCGGAAGATGTTGAGGCTCACCGTCCCTGGGCTGCGGGATTGGTCGTGCGAGAAGTTAGCCGGCGGATCAGTAACTGGCGAGCCAACCGGTCGCTGCCTGATTACCTGCAACAGCATAACATGCCCGGCTTAACCGAGCTGGACACACGCGCTTTAGTGCGCCACATCCGCTCCCAAGGGGCGATGATGGCTGCGCTGTCCGGCGACCACACCCTGGGCCATGCCGACCTGGTGGACCTGGCCCGCGCTGCTCCGTCGATGGAAGGGCTTGACCTGGTCAAAGAAGTTACCTGTAGCGAAGCTTTCCACTGGGAAGCAGGCGTCCTGCCGGCGTGGCAAACACGTGTCACGTCCCCTATTCCGCCGGCCACATTCCACGTCGTCGCCTTTGATTTTGGCATCAAGCACAACATTCTTCGGCTTATGGTTGACCATGGCTGCCGCATCACCGTCGTCCCGGCCTCTACCTCGGCCAGGGAGGCCCTGGCGCTGAAGCCCGACGGCATTTTTCTGTCCAACGGTCCCGGTGACCCGGCTGCGGTAACCTATGCCGTCGAAACGGTGCGGGCATTGATCAAAAGTGAGCTGCCTATATTTGGCATCTGCCTGGGCCACCAAATCGTGGGATTGGCCTTCGGTGGCTCGACCCACAAGCTTAAATTCGGCCATCGCGGGGGCAACCAACCCGTTCGCGACGAGATCAGCCGGGCCGTGACCATTACCAGCCACAACCACGGTTTTGCCGTCACGCCCGGTTCCCTACCCGCGGATGTGGCGGTGACTCACGTCAATCTTAACGATGGCTGTATTGAGGGCCTGGCTCACCATAGTAAGCCGGTCTTTAGCATTCAATACCATCCCGAAGCTTCGCCCGGCCCGCACGATGCGTACGGTTTTTTTAAGCAGTTTGTTCAATTAATGGAATCAAGGGGTTAACTTTGCCCAAACGAACCGACGTGAACAGCGTTCTCGTCCTTGGGGCCGGCCCGATTGTCATCGGCCAGGCCTGCGA
>JBFGLD010000818.1:0-3741 GCA_041576335.1 Anaerolineae bacterium
ACTTCGGCATGTTTGCTTACTCGGGGGTCGGGCATGGGGTTTGGCCTCCGCCGCCGGTATGCAGGGTGCAAATCCAGTGCCAGGTGTGCGGTGCGGCGCAGGACTCGGTCACGATACAGGCCGGCTGTTATGAAAGTTGGTGGTTGGCGAGCACGTACCCAGTATAGCACCTGGGGAAACGGGGAGCAAAAGGTGAGTTGCACCTACACCGGCCCGCTCATCCCACCTCGGTTGTGACCTGGTGGAAGCGCTGGTTGCGGATCGCAGCGCTGATCACGGCCACAAAGCGGAATTTGTTGAGCGGGAAGGACTGGATGGGCGGGGTGGCACGCAAGTACAGGTAGTTCAGGAGATCGGCGTGGGTGGTCTTGAAGGCGCCGGCTCCCTGATGCGCATCTACCGGGATACCCGCTTTTCAAAGCACGCACCACAATTGGCAGGGGGTGATATTCTCAGCCTCAATCCCCTTTGATAGCTCTCTATCCACTTCGCTATTTGCCGATGTAACCAGGCTCTCAGTTGCCTAAATCGGTGGTTGAACTGGGGGGTTAGACGTTTCAGGGTGACGGTGGATCTGCTAAACTGAGATCGCCAATGTTCAATAAGATAGTCTGACTGTCTGTAAGACATGGCAGGACGCCCTGCAAGAGTCGGGCGTTTTAGACTATGGAGAAATTCGAATATCCAAAATCACCGCATCACTCCCTTGCGCTAGTGGCTGGTCTCACCTGGCCGGGTGGTTGTGGCGCTGGTGGCGAGCACGGCTCGCATCAAGTCGACAAACTACGTGACCAAACCATGTTACCTATCTATCACGGATACGATCTTTCCCTCCTGAACGATGGCTTCGCTGGTGAGCGTGAAGATTCTGGAGCCGATAGTTACCTTATTTGTATAGGTGACCGTGTCCCCGTCTACCTGGATGTTGCTCAGCTCGAAGTTGGGATTATCTAATACGGCCTCTTGGTTGTATTCCTGGATTTGTGTCTTTCCAGTGAGGACATCACCCACAATATTGAAATTTGCGTCATCAGCAACAAAAGCCTGCGCCCCCTCGACGTCTCCGGCATCAAGAGCTTCGAAATAGGCCTGGATCACAGCGGCTGGGTCAGTGTTCGTCTGTGTTGGCCCGCAGGCTGAAGCCGTAACGGTGAACAGAATCAACAAGATACCAATCGTTATGCGTTTCATCCTCTCCCTCCCGTAGAATTTCATTCCTCACCGGTACATACACATAGGAACTTCAAATACTCTACAGCAAGCGTAGCCTCAAAGTCAACATAGCTACAGAACGCACTATCGATGCCACACAATAAACGCCCGGTCCCGTGCCGAGTGTATCCTGGCGAGATCACTCCCACAAGAACTAGGGGGATGTTAGATGAACAGAGCGTTCTCCAACTTATATGTGGAGAAATATATGAAAGGACTACCCGGTCCTGTACGCTAAGCTGGATGAGCTGGCTGTAAGATATGGCGGGGACGCCCGGCGAAAGTCGGGCGTCTTTGACTCTGGGAGGAAACTAGCGAGGACAATCTTGGGGTGTTTGCAGAGATTCCACCGAGCCTGCTCCCTCCGTCACTATGTTGACAAAGAGTCTTTTACCAGGATATTCTATATTCAAACTATCGCTTCACTGAATTTGCAGTGGAGAAAGCAAAGTTCTACAAATATTAGAACAAAGATGGCCAAGGTGTAGGTTTGATATATGACCAGGTTGGAGTTGATCTTTCTCTCTGCGATCTATGCATTAGTTTTGTTTGTGATGACACACGTGCTGATCTCCATGTTATTAGGAAACTCGATTGAAGAGAGCTTGGTTTGTGTTTTCATTCCGATTATGTTCGCGCTCCCTTGGCTGATGTTCCTCAACTGGAGTGCCGGAGAGGATATCTCTGATGATGATTGGCCAGATTGATGATAATGGGCCGATCCAAGCCAACGACCCAAAGCATGTAAAGCGTGACCTTCCCAGCCAATGTTCAACAAGACGGTCTGACCGTCTGTAAGACATGGCAAGACGCCCTGCGAGGGTTGGGCGTCTCGGTTTTGTTCATTTATAGAAACGCCTCAATATTCCGGTGAAGGGTGTCCTTGCACGGGTTTCCAAAACATTCGCGGAGTGATGGTTGGGCGCTTGTGCAGCTGACATTGCCGGCGCAACTTTTATCACTACCCAAAAAGCGTGGACAGGTCGGCGCCGGTCAGGCCGGCAATCCGGCCTGCCGGTTATGCAGCTGCAACCCACCTAAGGTGCGATGCAGCTGGCGGAGCCCCACCAGAATTCTCAGCCATTTGGCCCAACCGCCTACCACATTTGTAAAACTCGTCAATTTCCATCATTTTTGACAATGGTATTTGAAATACGTATACTGAGTACTGTACCTGTATCTTCCCCGATGCCGCAAAGCAAGCGAGGTTATCGATAGGTACCAGAAACTCAGTATCGTTGGGGGCCAGACGATAAAGCGCTTGTGGGATGTCGACGGTTGGTTATGGCGGCAGACATCGAGGGATCCAGGGGGCCATACCTATAAATATCAGCCTCTTGTACGTGCTATGGTTATGTTTTTGATCAGGAGGTGCGACTCGAATTTTGCATTGAAATTGAGTATAGAATGTCCTTCTGGATGGGTTTGCCTGAGGTCAACTCATCAAGATTGCTCATTAATAAGGGGGTATACCGATGTTTAGAAATGGCATCCTAAAACGCTTTTCGGTTCTATTTGCCTTGGTATTCCTGGTGCTTTTGCTGGCGATTGTTCCTGTCCTCGCTGGTGGACACGTGGAGGCAGTCGTCACGTTTAACCCGGCCGCAGGCGAATTCCCAGAGGGGGTCGCTGTGGATAAAGTGGGCAATGTGTATGTCAGCCTCGACGCGCCCAGAGGAGAGATCCGCAAGATCAGCCCGGACGGAACCATGTCGCTGCTGGTCGATTTCGGAACGCCCGGGGCCCTTGGAATGGCCGTTGATGCGCCCGGCAATGTGTATGTCGCCCGTGAATCTGTCGACCCAAACATCGATAGCCAGGGCGTTTATCGCGTCCATCCTGATGGCAGCTACGTCAGACTTCCAGGCACTGAAGCCATCGTCTTCCCCAACTCGCTGGCCTTTGATAAGCGCGGTAACCTGTATGTTACTGAGACCTTCTCGCTTACCGATCAGGGGGCGTTCGACCAGGGGGGTATCTGGCGCATCCCGCCGAATGGAAAGGCGGAACTCTGGCTGCGACATCCGACACTGACCGGTCTCAACGATCCAAATATCCCCATCCCCTTCCCGATCGGCGCCAATGGGATGGCGTACCGGCAGGGTGAGCTCTTCGTCGCCAACACAGAGAAGGGGCATATTGTCCGCATCCCAATTTTGAAGGGCGGCGGGCCTGGGGAACCCGAGATACTGGCGGCCGGTCCTGAACTGATCTTGATCGATGGCATCGCCTTGGATGTCCACGGCGACATCTATGCTGCCATCATCGCCCAAAGCCTGCTGGTTCGGGTAGATGTAGACACCGGGGATATCTCCGTTTTGGCCTCCATGGCCGATGGTTTGGATTTTCCGGCCAGCCTGGCCTTTGGAACTGGGAAAGGCAATCGTCAAAAGGTGTTTGTCACCAACTTCGCCATTGGCCCGCCTGGCGGAGCAGGTCCTGGCCTCGTGAAGGTCGATGTGGGTGTGCCCGGTTTGCCCTTGCCATAGCGACGTCAAGCAAGCCCACTATAACCAGGGCGTCGAAGCA
>JBFGLD010000819.1:0-3736 GCA_041576335.1 Anaerolineae bacterium
AGATGCATCCTCGGCAATCGGAAGCGCTGCTGGTCCTGGGATCAACATATTGATGTTGATGTTATCTCTAACCCCTTTATTTACAAAAAAATCGTGCAATTGGAATGCGGCTTCGTATGGTGCGGGAGGACATTTATAGGGTTTGTCGAAGATGCTTATTAGAATGGTTCCGGCATTGAAGTTGTCTATGACCGGATAAAGCCGCTGTGCGCCCGATAAGGAATAAAATTCATGGCCGTCTTCTACAAAGCCGGGTATCGCCTCGGGGACCAAATCAGCCCCCAGGGCGACAATCAGAAAGTCGTAGGTGAACTCTAAGGAGCTCGTTCTTACCCGTCTATTCTCGGGATCGATGAGTTCTATCGTATCCTGTACAAAATTGATTCTCTCCCCGGCGATATTTTTGTAATGCGACTTCACGTCTTCGACCGATCTGCGACCGAACATTACATCAAATTTGGAAAATCCAATGATGAAAAAGTTGTTTCTGTCAATCAGGGTGATATCAAAGGATGTATCCAGTCTTTCGCTCAAACTTGTTGCGGCTTCCAGTCCACCAAATCCGGCGCCTAAAATGAGAATTTTCTTGCTCATTTGTTTTTCCCTTTGCTTCGTTTGTGATACTTCACAAGTTTAGCCCTCTTTTAGGAAATTACGCAGCACTGTTTGCAAAATGCCGCCGTGGCGGTAATAATCAACCTCCACCGGCGTGTCGACCCGACAAACCGTGGTGATGGTTCGAGTATTGCCTTCGGTGTCGGTCACGTCGACCTTGACCTGCTGGCGCGGTTTTAGCTTGTCGTCAATGTGAATGGTGTAGGTTTCCTGCCCCGTTAAACTCAGGCTCTCAGCATTTTCGCCTTGCTTGAACTGTAAGGGAAGCACGCCCATCCCGACCAGGTTGCTGCGGTGGATACGTTCGAAGCTCTCGGCCAGTACCGCCTTGACCCCCAAAAGGAGTGTGCCCTTAGCCGCCCAGTCGCGGCTCGAACCGGTTCCGTACTCTTTGCCGGCAATGACCAGCAGCGGCGTTCCGTCGGAGATGTATTTTTCGGAGGCATCAAAGATCGGCATCACTTCGCTCGTCGGCAGGTACTTGGTCCAACCTCCTTCGGTACCGGGAGCCATCTGGTTGCGCAGGCGAATGTTGCCAAACGTGCCGCGGGTCATGACCCGGTCGTTACCGCGCCGTGAGCCAAACGAGTTAAATTCAAAGGGCTTAACCCCCCGGGCCTGCAAAAATTGGCCTGCGGGCATATCGGCCGGGATCGTTCCGGCCGGCGAGATATGGTCTGTCGTGACCGAGTCGCCGACTTTCACCAACACTTTGGCGCTTTCTATGGGTTCAATCGGCTCCGGATTTGGGCTCATGTCGATAAAGAAAGGCGGTTCTTGAATATAGGTTGACGCCTCATCCCACTTGTACAAAGCCCCTCCGGTGACCGGAATTTCATTCCAGCGTGGGTTGCTGTTCTCTATACCACCGTACTCTCTGTGGAACGTATCCGGATTCAGAGCTTTGTCATACTCGGCCGCAACTTCGGCCTGGGTCGGCCAAATATCCTTCAGATAGACCGGCTGACCATTCGTATCGCTTCCAAGCGGTTCCGAGGTCAGATCAATATCCGTAGTACCGGCCAGGGCGTAGGCCACCACACGTGGTGGAGAGGCCTGGTAGTTAGCCTTGATGTAAGGGTGGATCCGGCCTTCGAAGTTGCGGTTGCCGCTCAGAACGCCTGAAACGACCAGGTCACCCGTGGTGATGGCTGCGACGACCGGTTCGGGCAGCGGTCCACTGTTGCCGATGCAGGTTGTACAGCCGTAACCGACGGTGTGGAACCCCAACTGCTCCAGATACGGCGTCAAACCGGCTTCGTTGAGGTAATCCGTCACAACTTTGGAGCCGGGGGCCATACTGGTTTTGACATAGGGGGGCACTTTTAAGCCGAGATCCACGGCCTTTCTGGCCAGGATTCCGGCGCCCAGCATCACCGAGGGGTTGCTGGTGTTGGTGCAGGAGGTGATCGCCGCCAGCACCACCGCACCGTGCTCGAGTTCAGCCCCGGGCTGCCCGTTGGATTTAATTGCCCCTTTGCGGTGCAAGTCGCTTTCGCCCAGGCCGTAGCCGTGCGGCCCAACCGGATTAGTTAAGGCGGTTTTGAAGGCCTTTTTCATGTCCGACAGCGATATTCGATCCTGCGGCCGTTTGGGCCCGGCCAAGCTGGGCACCACATCACTTAAATCAAGGGCCAACGTATCGGTAAATTTAGGATTAGGCATATCGTCGGTACGGAATAGACCCTGCTCCTTGATATACCTTTCGACCAGTTCGACCAGCTCGGGCGGGCGGCCGGTACGCCGCAGATAATTGAGCGACTCGGCATCCATGGGGAAAAAGCCCATCGTCGCCCCGTATTCGGGGGCCATATTGGCGATCGTAGCCCGGTCGGGTAAGGTCATCTGGCTCAGGCCGGGTCCGTAAAATTCGACAAACTTGCCGACTACACCTTTCTGGCGCAGCATTTGTACCACCGTAAGTGTTAGGTCGGTGGCGGTGACGCCCTCGCGCAGTTTGCCGGTCAGCTTAAAGCCAATCACTTCAGGCGTGAGCATATAGATGGGTTGAGCCAGCATAACCGCCTCGGCTTCGATGCCGCCCACGCCCCAGCCGACGATGCCCAGACCGTTGATCATCGTCGTGTGGCTGTCAGTTCCGACCAGGCTGTCAGGATAGACGACGATGCCGTCTTCTTCGGGTCGGGTCCAGACGCCTTTGGCAATATATTCCAGATTGACCTGGTGAACAATGCCGCTGGCCGGGGGAACAACGCTGAAATTATCAAATGCGCGTTGTCCCCACCGCAAAAATTCGTAACGTTCGCGGTTGCGCTCAAATTCTATTTCGGCATTGCGCTGGAGGGCAATGGTTTGCCCAAACACGTCTACCTGAACCGAGTGGTCGATGACCAGGTTAACCGGCACGACCGGGTTAATTTTTTGCGGGTCGCCGCCCATGCGGGCCATCGCCGACCGCATCGCCGCCAGATCGACCACCGCCGGCACGCCGGTAAAATCCTGCAAAATTACTCGAGCCGGTTTGAAGGGGATTTCATTGGGGGCCGGGGCCGCAGCATTCCAGGCGACCAAATTCATTACATCCTCTTCGACTACAATGTAACCGTCTACCTCGCGCAGCACAGCCTCCAATAGTACCCTGACGGAAAAGGGCAGCTGCGAGATGTTACCCAATCCAGCCTGTTCTAATTTTTCCAGGCGATAAATATAAGCATCGCCGTGACCTGTATCGAACTTGGCGCGCGCGCCCATTAGGTTTTTCGTTGTTTCGGCCATTCTCAAGACTCCTTGAAGTTAATTAGGATCGTTTGTAACTCTTCAGGTTATCCATATAGGACTGGCAGTCCTGCGCTATAAATGGCGACATCCCATAATTACCGGTGTTATTGACAAACCAATCGCCCTGTTTTTCAAGGACTGCCAGTCCTGGCTGAATAGTTAAGATCTTTATTGGGTCGCAGCCTTTGGCCTACCCGGTAAATCCAACCGAGTCGCGCTGGAAAACGGTCATACAATTCTGTTCAGAGGATATTTTTGGTTAGCGGCGACGCCGTTCTAGATTTTAGTGAATTGTCAAGACAGAGTCAAACTATTGTGGGTTGGCCTAAGCTTTTTCGATTTTGTCCGTCGCACTCATTAGCTGTTCCAACACCTCCTGCAG
>JBFGLD010000820.1:0-3731 GCA_041576335.1 Anaerolineae bacterium
CCACGATTCGGCGCGTGATTTCTTGATAAAGCGGAGGAAATTCCGTGGTCATCGGTATGGCCTATCAATAACAAATAGTTGCGACTATTGCACCACATTCGATGACTACATAGAAACTATCTCCCTTCCGTAACATAAAGCCGTTCTTATTGGTATCGTAGCGTGTCGGCCATAGCGCACCTTATGAAGGTTTAACGATTGAATAAACTCTTTAAAGCCTGCTGTTAGACCCGGAAACATTAGAAGCCGGCTCAAAAAAATATCAGGAACTGAGTGAGGTTGAAGTTACGCCTTTGCTGCAGACCTTCGAACGAATCGAAGACCCTTTAAGAAGAAGCAGCAGCGGTTCGAACGATTGCTGGAACTGTATCTGGATGAGACCTTGCCTAAGGACGAGTACACTGCCAACCGGAAGCCACTTGAAGCGGACATCGCCGCTGCCGAAAATGAACGACGCAAAATTCAAACTCGGTTAAACATTGAAACATTCACCCCGGAGCGGATTGCCAACATTCACGAGTTTGCCCGGCAGATCGGGGAAGGATTAAAGGTGATCGACGGGGAGGTAGATTTCGCCACCAAGCGGAAGATCATCCACTTACTGGACGTCAAAGTAAAACTGGCCGTCGATGACGGCCAGTCTTCGATGAGCGCTACAGATTTTACTCTTATCTTTCCACCAGAGCTACTTTTTTATTGTACCAGTTCAAGAATGCTGAAATCGAGAGGCTCAGGGTTAGGTATGAGGCCATAAAGACGAGAATAACCTGCACGGCAAAACCTGATTGGTTCATGACCGTATTGCCAACAGCGACCAGGTCTGGGAAAGCAATAGCAACGGCCAAACTCGAGTTTTTGGTCAAGTTGAGGTATTGGCTGGTCATGGGCGGAATAATAACTCGCAAGGCTTGGGGCAAAACGATCAGGCGCAATCGCTGGCCTTCGCTGAGGCCAAGGGCTCGCGCGGCTTCGGTTTGGCCCTTAGAAACGGACAGAATGCCGGCCCGCACAATTTCAGCCGCAAAAGCTCCGGTATAGAGGACTAAGCCAATGAGCAGCGCCGCATATTCCGGGGTCATTCTGGTCCCACCCTGAACATTAAAGCCGGCAGGAGCCGGTGTATTTACGACGAGAGGCGGTACGTTTATAGCCACAACTTCGTGCGTGTTCGGGCTTTCTAAAATAGTTCGCTCGGCAGCGAGTTCGGCCTGGGTACCGACCAACAAATCACAATTCCCGCCGACGTAGTCGCTGCTCGCTCTGCGCATGCTGTTAGAACTCCTGACTTGGACCGGAATTCCCTGGCGGCGTAATTGGCTGGCCGAATTGATCTCGGCCGGCGTGTCGCCGACAGAACAAACGGTAATGGCAGCGGCATCCAGCGTATCTATCCGGTCCTGCACGTTGGCCATCATCTCAGGCGAAAGGTTACCTTCCTGAAGTTGCGTATTCAATGCATTCTTATAAGTATTTATGGCATCAGCCGAGTTCAAGCTGTCAACTTCATTCTGGCTAACCCCCAACTCTCTCAACGCATCTTTTTCGAGCTTGAGCGGTAAGATTGTCTCGAAACTACTGAAATTTTCAATATTCCTGGACGTAGGCACCATAATGGCCTGGTCGCTCACGAACCGGTCGGTCACTAACCAACCCACAAACACTACCAGAATAAAAGCGAGGGCAGCCGTTCCAGCTTTGTTAACCGGCTCGCCCGTTCTTTCTTCTTGGCGACTTTGTATGGTCCACAGCACCAAGACCAGGATGAACGCCAGGACAATAAAAGCCAACCAAATTGGAAAACCGGAGGTTGCGGTCAAACCCGGCAGCACGATGCCCCGCTGGTTCAAAAATATGGGCAGACCAAACGGTTCAATGCTGTCTCTAACCGACGGCAGCTTTAGAATAACGGCAAAGTAAAGGAAAAAAAGCAGAACCAGCAATGGCACATTCCGCACAATTTCGATATAAACAGTGGCCACTTTGCTAATAAGCCAATTGTTTGAGAGACGGGCAATACCGACCAGAATCGCCACAATTGTAGTCAGAATAATACCGATGAATGATACCCGGATGGTATTAATCACACCGACCCACAAGGCCCGGCCAAACGTATCCGTGGATTGGTAATCAATGCCTTCGGCAATATCAAAGGCCGCGGTCGTATTCAAAAAATCAAAGCCGATTTTCAGCCCCTGCGTTTCGGCATTTTGCAGAAAATTCCCGACCAGCCAGGCCAAACCGGCCACAACTAGAACGACAACTATGATCTGAGCAAACACACCCAAGACCCTTACGTCACGCCAAAAGGGGATCGGAGCTTCTTTTTTAAGTTGGGGTGAAGTTGCTGCCATCGGTCACCTCATTGTATATCAAATCAGTCAGCATAGACCTGACAGGTTTAAGAAACCTGTCAGGTCCGACAAAATATGAGAACTTTTAGCGGAACGGCGGGGAGTAAATGAGGCCGCCATCGGTCCACTGGGCGTTTACGCCGCGCTCCAGATTAAAGACCGTGTCAGGGCCAAGATGGCGATCGTAGATTTCGCCGTAGTTGCCTACTTGGCTGATGACCTTGACCATAAAATCGTTGTCGAGGCCCAAGGCTTGACCTAAATCACCTTCTGCTCCCAACAAGTTACGTACAACCGGGTCTTCGCTGGTGGCCGCCATTTCCTCGACGTTCGCGGCGGTGATGCCCAGCTCCTCAGCCTGGAACGTACCAAAGGTGACCCACTTGACGATATCGAACCATTGATCATCGCCGTGGCGAACCAGGGGACCCAGCGGTTCCTTGGACATCGTCTCGGCTAAAATAACGTGCGCGTCCGGTTCAGCCAGTAGGATCTGGTTCGAAACCAGGCCCGATTTGTCGGTCGTAAAGCCGTCGCAGCGACCTTCATCATAGGCGGCCAGAGTCGCGGGCGCATCGGCCAACACGACGGGTTCATAGCTAACACCCAGGGCCCGCATCACATCGGCCAAGTTCTTCTCGGTAGTGGTGCCCTGCTGTACACAGATCGTGGCCCCCTCCAATTCCGACAAGCTGCCGATGCCGCTGTCTTTACGCACCATCATACCCTGACCATCATAGAAGGTGGTGGGGGCAAAGTTGAAGCCCAACGACGTATCGCGGCTGATGGTCCAAGTAGTGTTACGGGAGAGCATATCGATCTCCCCGCTTTGCAGCACCGGGAAGCGATCGGTGCCGGTCGTGGCCCGGACTTCAACTGCGTCCGCCTCTCCCAATACCGCGGCGGCGACGGCCCGGCAGTAATCGACGTCAAAGCCGGCGAACTCGTTGGTGGCCGGGTCAAGATAGCCAAACCCGGGCACGTTAGCATTACCGCCGCACAACAACACGCCGCGATCCCGGACGATTTTTAAGGTATTGCCTTCTTGGGCAACGGGGGCCGCTGTTTCTTCGGTCGTCGCCGGGGCCTCAGTGGCTTCAGCCGCAGCTTCTTCAGGCGCCGTTTCCGCTTCAACCTCAACGGTTACAATGGTCTCAACTTCTTTTTCCACCTCAACCGTTACTACTTTTTCTACTTCTACGGTCACGACCTTCTCAACAACCTGGGCGCCACCGCCACAGGCTGAAATCAACAAACTTAAGGCTATTAATGAAACGAGAGTAATGAAAACGTTTTTTCGGTTCATGTTTTTCTGCTTCTCCTCATTAGTTATAGATTTTACGGTTCAGCGATAGAGACGAGATATCCGGTATCTCTACC
>JBFGLD010000821.1:0-3730 GCA_041576335.1 Anaerolineae bacterium
CCCGAACAACTATGCAGTGGTCACGGCTAGTGACGGGGCGCGCATCGAAGCGGACAAATTGCTGGAATATACACCCCATCTCTCGCCCCGCAGCAAGTCGGTTGTATTGAAGCAGATGACCGAAGAAAGAGCCAAAGCGGCAGCAAATGAAGCCGACACTGAATTTGTACTGGATGAAGTCCTCGAAACCGGCAGCAGCCTGGCCGGTAGCGGTATGGTTGTCGCTGAATTGCTGCAGTACCTGACCGGCGAAGAGGTCTTCATGCAGCCCCTGACTTACCTGCTTCGAACAGGGCCGCCTGATGGGCAGGATATGTTGGGCGCTACAAACTTTGCCATTCTAGCGGCACGTTTGTTGAAAGAAGGGAAATTTGGCCGGATGACCGTGTACCAACAGCGCTACAACCTAACCGACATAGACCTTCAAGTCGTAACCGAGGGTGTAAACCGGGTGGATGTCGACGAGATGTACGATGTTGACACATATAAGCCGAAAGTGAATCTTATCTGGGCAGCCCAGGAAGCTTAAGCGCGGCATTCGCTTTTCCTATATGAGTTCTCTTGGAAAGTGACACTTGCGCCCAATGAACTACGGCATAGGCCATATATTCGAAGTGCGTTGTGCCTGAATTGTGGCGGCTCAACGAAAAAGAACTTGCCCGGAGAGCTGCTGTGCTGAGTGGAGGTAATCGGTATGCAATTATTTGGCAACAAGAACGGAAACAAGAATGGCAATGGCCACATCGTCGAGGTCAAAGACGTTGTCAAGAGTTTCAAAGTCGGCGACGGTGAGATTACCATTCTCAAAGGAATTTCATTTGATGTGGATAAGGGAGAGTTTGTGTCAATCGTCGGACCGTCGGGCAACGGTAAGTCGACCCTGCTGAATATGATTACCGGCATCGACCGCCCCAGCGACGGCGAGGTTATCGTCACCGGGCGTGAAGTCCACAAAATGAGCGAAAACAAGCTGGCCGCCTGGCGCGGCGAACACGTAGGCATCATTTTTCAGTTTTTCCAGATGCTGCCCGCTCTAAGCCTGCTGCAAAATGTGATCTTGCCCATGGACTTCGCCAGCAAATACTCCCCCAGAGAACGGCGAGAAAGAGCTATGCATCTGTTAGAGATTGTCGGTTTGGAAGATCAAGCCGATAAGCTGCCCAGCATGGTATCTGGCGGGCAGCAGCAGCGGGCCGCTATTGCCCGGGCGCTGGCCAACGATCCGCCCTTAATGGTAGCTGACGAGCCCACCGGTAATCTCGACTCCCGCACGGCCGGCGATGTTTTCGACCTGTTTAATAAGTTAGTCGAACAGGGCAAAACTATGTTGATGGTTACTCACGACAAGGAGCTGGCGCGGCGGGTGCCGCGCGTGGTTGAAATCACCGACGGTAAAATCACGCGAGATGAATATGTAGGTGGTTCGGGCTGGACCGGATACTAAATCAAGAAAGGACCGTCTATGACGTGTTTGCAGTGTCAGGGATTAGACACGTTATTCGATAAACGAACAGCAGCCAAAGAGCTAAAGAATTATCGCAAAAAGGGGCCGAGTAAAACAACCCGCTGGCTGATCGATGCGCTTAAAGCTGAAGGCATAGTCGGGGCTACGCTGTTGGATATCGGCGGCGGTATTGGGGCGATTCAGCACGAACTGCTCAAGGCAGGTGCGAGCGGCGCGATCAACGTCGACGCCGCAAGCGCGTACATCGAAGCGGCACAGGAAGAAGCTCACCGTCAGGGCCTGGCCGATCGCGTCAGGTATCACCACGGCGACTTTGTGCAATTAGCTGCCGCTGCCGGGGAAGCTGACATCGTCACCCTCGATCGGACCATCTGCTGCTACCACGATATGGCGGCCCTGGTGGGACATTCAACCTGCCTAACCCGCAATCTCTATGGCCTGGTTTATCCGCGCGATACGTGGTGGGTGAAATTTGGGTTGGTAATGATCAACTTTGTCTCCTGGCTGCAGCGCGAACCGTATCGATTTTTTGCTCATCCCAACAAAGCCGTTGACGCGCTGATTCGCCGCCAAGGCTTGGTACCCCGGTTTTACCGCAAAACGCTGCTGTGGCAAGTGGCGATATACGGGCGAGATAATAAGCGAGAAAAGCAGCCATGAGTGTAATCTGGTATAAAGTCTGGTTTGATCTTTGGCGCAACAAAGCGCGCACCATCTTGGCGATATTGAGTATTGCTGCCGGTGTATTTGCCATTGGGGCCATATTCGGTATGGTCGACCAACTGATCACGGGCATGGATACGGCGCACCAGGCCACAGTACCCTCCCACATCCAAATGTTTTTGCGCGATCGCATTAACCGAGATACGGCCGTTCGTCTCGAAAAAATTGACGGGATCGAGGAAATCGAGGTGGTCAACGAAATAACGATCCGTTACAAAACCGATCCCGAAGACGAATGGGAGCGCGGCCGGCTGGTGATGCGGGACGACTACGACGACCAGAAGTATGACCTGCTGCAACTGAAGGAGGGGGCTTGGCCCGAAAAGAATCACATCGGCGTCGAGCGCCTCTCCAGCCAGTATTTCGGCATTGATATCGGCGAGGAAGTTATTTTTGAGCTGGATGGGACCGATCGGGCCCTAGAGATTGCCAGTACGGTGCGCCATCCCTTCGTTCCACCGCCTCAATTTGGGGGAGAAGCCTACTTCTTTGTTGATGCCCAGGGGTTAGAGCGATTTAACATTCCTGACGGAGAGTTCGGCCAGCTCAAAGCAAGAGTCAAGCCTTATAGTCTTGAGTTAGCCAAAGAGGTTGCCTCGGAAATTAAAGATCGGCTGGGTAAGGAGGGCTACGGGGTAGCCGTGACCTTCTTTCAAGACCCGGACAAACATTGGGGTAGGCAGTTTGTCGAAGGACTCAATTTGGTTCTGCAAATTTTGGCTGTAATCTCTGTCTTCACCAGCGTGGTGCTGGTGCTTAACACGCTCACGGCGTTGATTACCCAACAAACCAACCAGATTGGCATCATCAAGGCTATCGGTGGTGGTGCGGGGACTATTCTCAAAATCTACTTGGCCGGCGTATTAGTTTATGGCGCACTGGCCTTATTCGTCTCGCTGCCGCTGGGGGCATTTCTGGCCTTTGCTTTGAGCCGGTGGTTTCTCAACCTGTTCAACATAGATTATGAAGTCTTTCAGTTTTCAAGTCGGGCTGTTGTCTACCAGGTTTTCGCCGCCATCGTCGCTCCGCTGGTAGTGGCCCTGTGGCCGGTGCTGAGCGGCGCCGCGATTACCGTGCAAGAAGCGATCGCCAGCTACGGTATCGGCGGGGATTTTGGCAACACCCGGTTTGATCGGATGTTGGAACGTGCGGGCAGGCGCTTACTATCCGCCCCGTATGCCGTCGCCTTGGGCAATATGTTTCGACGTAAAGGGCGATTAATCTTGACCCAACTGGTCTTGATTATGGCCGGCACGATGTTTTTGTTGGTCATGAGCCTGTCGGCCTCAATTACGCTGACGCTGGATAATGAATTCGGACGGCGCAACTTTGATATAGTCTTTGTTTTTGATGAACGGCAGCGCATTGACCGCACCGTCGAGCTGGCGGAGCAGGTCAGCGGTGTCGAGCAAGCCGAAGTATGGTTTACCCAGTCAGCCTCAGTTCTAAAAGAAGGGCAGCGCACGAAAGAAGCAGGTCTCGGTGCAGAGTTGGTGGGAATACCGGCCGGCAGTGATTTTTACCGGCCGCTGATGGTCGGCG
>JBFGLD010000822.1:0-3719 GCA_041576335.1 Anaerolineae bacterium
CACCAGGTCGTATAGCATCGGATCAGCCCAATCAATATCGTAAAAGCGCCTCAAATATTCGGCTGAAGCTTCATCATGTTTGACGGCTGCATCTTTCGCTCCGCCCAGACTATAATTATCCCGCTCGTGCAGATGCTGAACTCGGGTCCGATATGGCGCTTCAATGCGGACATGGAGCGCGTCGAGCTTGTCTTTCAAGATCGCCTGTCCCCCCCGCCCCACAACCACAATATTGCCTCGTTGGTAAGCCGCCAGAACGGTCGTTTGGACCAAGTTAATACTATCAGCCTCGTCCAATTTTTTTTCTACCGTGGTAATGAAGCCTAGAGCGGCCTCGCTCGACGTGTCAAGTGAGGCAACCCCCCGCGAAACGTCAAACAGACGCTCCAGGAAATTGCGCACCTTATAGTTATCCTCGGAAAAGTCCACAATCTCGTGATCGGCCAGGCCAACTTTAGATGCAATTTGGGCCACAAGTCGCTTATCAAAAAAATGATAACCCAACAGTTTGCAGACGCGCGCGGCAATCTCAGTTCCACCACTGCCATACTGCCGAGAAATTGTGATGACAGTCATCGTAAATCTCCTTTCCGGCAAAGAACGGGAGTTCAAGCCAATATTCTGCGACTAATTCGCCTGTTTAGCTGCTAACATCGTTCGAATTTGGTGAATACACTCCCGCTCGTGCTCAAGCATACGGCGTATGATTTTACGAGGGGTCCATTCCTCGCCCTCGAAGGTGGTCACCTTGGCCCGTTCCGCTTCGGTAAGTGCCCGCAGACGTTCTAAAGCTACGCCACGAGCCGCGGCCAGCCGAAACAGCGGCGCTTCGGGCCACCGCTTAAGCCGGTCAGTATACCAGAGATCAGCTTCGGCAATTTGAGAGAGAACCCGGTGGATAGACGGGGTATCGTCGTCCAATTGCCAGTCGAGCGTCTCCTCGGGCAGGTCTCTGACCAGGTCCATCAATTCCTGACGTGAGATGGCCATCCAGCGAAACAGCGTCTCCATCTCATTGGGACGCAAGGCGTCAAAGTCGGTGAGAAAGGTGGTCCCGCCCACTTCTTCAAATTCGAGGTGAAGATCTTCGCTAGCTTTAGGTACCGGCTCACCCACATCGCGCAGCAGCGAAAGATAGGCTACTATAGCTTCTCGAATTTTCCCCTTGGCTTCTTCAATGGTTTGGCCGCGCGCCGAGGCGCCCGGTAGGGCCGGCACGTGGGCTACCGGCCCTTTGGTCGTGATTGGATCGCCCTTCGTCTCAATATAAACCAGGTATTCAGTCATAGCTTGCCTCCATGATCTGCTGACAAATCTTTTTTTGATTAGGATTCGGTCTTTTTAGCTGCCCCCTACCTGGAAGTTTAATGTAAAATCTTTCCAAATGCGCCCGTTATTTGGAGAGAATGAAAGCTGGATGAGTGGCTAGTTTTTTTCCTGGTCAAGTGGCCAGGTAAGCAATACCGGCGGGTCTATTTATGTCCCCAAACGTTGAGCTAAGAGCCATACCCCAGCAGCCGGCCGGGTTTGTTACCGGATTCGGGACATCAAAGCTGGTCTTACGGCAGTATGGCAGGCCCAATGACTGGCCGAGCTCACTGCTTAACCCAAGCTGCAGTCGAGGGGCACAGTCTGGATCTATCGATTGTACAGCGAAGGATCAAGAAGCTGGGGGCAGTTGAGTTGGGGGCGGGCAGCACATCTCACCCAGTTGCCTCTCCAAATTTGACCGTGGTGAACATATACAGAGTAGCGCTGCCGGGCCAGCAATCTGCAGAAAGCCCAGCCTTGCGGTACAAATTCGCCAGGAACGCTTCTCGATCCCAGTGTAACCGCTGCGGCACCTCTGGAAGCAACAATCCTCGCTGCAGACCATCGACAATCATTAAGCCATGCGTGCCAATTTGGATTTGGTGAATGTCGGTAATCAGTTGGAGCGGAGAAAGAACAGAAATTTCGATCTTCACCGCATCAAGCTCATCCATTGCCATGGGAGGCATACGCGGATCGGCAGTAGCTGCGGCCACAGCCATCTCCTGTACGATTTGGCATAACGGCGTATCCGCCTGCACGTGACCAATGCAGCCGCGAAGAGAAGTTTCGGACGAAGTGGAAGTTACCTCCTCTGATTCTGACTCGAGCGAATAAAGAGCTCCGCCTGGCAGGCCTGGCTCAAGCGGCTCAACGCGCTTCCACAACGTAACAAAGGCTCCGGCGCGACGCCTTAGCACCGGTTCGTTCGTCTCATAGTCAGGAATACTCCCAGTTTGTAGATGCGAGACGATCGCCGTACGAGCCAAGCGCAGTAAAGTTTGCCGGCGTGATTGTGTCAGATCGGTCGGGCTAAATCGCCACCGTTTCACCAGACTTTCGGCAGCCAACTGCTCCGGTTTAACTGGCAGCGGCTCGGCGAGTTTGGTATCGTTGAAAAATCCCCATCTCTTATTTTTCATAATATATTCAAATTTCGCTCTTTATCTCTCCCGCATCCACCGAATTCTCCCCAATCGCGCTCGACATTGGGCGAGAATAACTACTGCCAGCGTGGCGGGTATTTGGGCCGGCCAGGTGGCCGGATCGTTTAGCTGGCAATCACAACGCGCTGACGGCGCGCACCCCAGCGGCCAGGCTCGGACTCGACGTGGCCGGCCAGGCGAGCCCCGCAAAATTGGCAGCAGCCTCCGGCATCCAGGTTCCAGCGGCCCAAGTTATACCAATTGCGCTCGATAAGCAGGTGACCGCACCCGGCACAATAGGTAGATTGACCCGCCTTGTCGTAGACGTTACCGGTGTAGACATGCTGAAGACCGGCTGTCAGAGCCTGCTGGCGAGCCCGGCTGAGTATGGACGGCGGGGTGGGGGGCACATCCATCATCTTAAAGTCGGGGTGAAAGGCCGTAAAATGAAGCGGCACGTCCGGCCCCAGGTTTTCCACAAACCAGTTACACAACTGAGCCACTTCTTGCTCAGAGTCGTTGTGGCCGGGAATAAGCAGCGTAGTGACCTCGAACCAGACGTTAGTTTCGTGCTTGAGCCAAACCAAGGTATCGAGCACCGGGGCTAAGGCCGCGAAGCAAAGCTGCGAATAAAACTGCTCTGTAAATGCTTTCAAATCGACGTTAGCCGCATCCATATGGGCATAGAATTCGGAGCGCGCCGCGGGCGTAATATAACCTGCGGTTACAGCTACGGCTTTTAACCCGCGTTCGTGGGCGGCCTGGGCACAATCGATGGCATATTCGGCAAAAATGACCGGATCGTTGTAAGTGAAAGCAATGCTGCCGCAGCCAGCTCTTAGGGCGGCCTCAGCCACACTGTCGGGGGAGGCCCAGTCGCTGAGCCGGTCGATTTCGCGTGCTTTAGAGATATCCCAGTTTTGACAATAACGGCAGCCGAGATTGCAACCGGCAGTTCCAAACGAGAGGATACTCGTACCCGGATAAAAATGATTAAGCGGTTTCTTCTCGATTGGATCGATACAAAAGCCGGAAGCTCGACCGTAACTCGTCAAAACCATGCCGTCTGGTCGAGCTTGACGCACAAAGCAAAAGCCTCGCTGCCCCTCCCGCAATTTGCAATAACGGGGGCACATGTCACACTGGACCCGGCAATCGTCCAGCCGGTGACACCATTGCCCTTGGACCACACCTGCTTCGATCTTCGTACGGTTTTGGATAGCCTTCATGGCTTAACTTTCTCCTTTTGTTCCGAACCTCTAA
>JBFGLD010000823.1:0-3718 GCA_041576335.1 Anaerolineae bacterium
CTGATGGGTTTTTAGCCTGGACAGCTTGCCAGTTCTAAAACTGGTCACCTGTCCAGGCAGTACAAAGACATCACGGGTGATTGGCCTTATGAGGATGCGATCATTGATTCGGACCTAGTTGTCGCTAAAAAGCAGGTATGATATACTAAACTTGGCTGATACTGTCCCCGAAAATAGAGATTATCCGGAATCCTAAGTGACCCTTCCAACACTTCAGCGAATTGGGATAGGTAGTTATATGAGCCAAACCTTCAAACCTCATCGCATACCTGATAGCCTGCGACAGGCTGTCGCGGCGTACGAAGGCAAAAATCACAGTTAAGGCTCGGAGCGGAAAAATATAACTCAATTTGGGTAAACATTGATCATCTACCCTCCGCCGGAGGCATCAAAATATGCCTTCGGCTTTCACTTTATAATTTATTAAGAATTTGTTGATAGTCTGAGCAATATGAAAATCCCCTGGGTTTTTTAAACTCTCATGCTTTGGCGTTGAAGTTTTTTTGTCAGAATTAGTCACCAGATATGATGATGCAGTAACATTGACTAGGTTATCGTCATAGCCACCGGACATCTCGACGATCCGATGCAACTTTTGTTACAATCGAGAGGAGAAATCCATGCAACTGGCAACTATCACCCTAATTGTTCAAATCCTTTTCTACCTCGTTCTTTGCGCCGGGGTCGCTGTTCAACTAAAAGCGAACCGCGGGAATCCCCACCTTCATAAATGGCACGACCGGCTTCAGGCTCCGGTTGTTGTCTTGAACATCCTTTTTATTCTATTTGTCATGATCCCCAGCTTCAGGGCGCTCGCCGGTGACCTTCCCGCCGGCCTGGCTGAAGTCCCCACGTTGGTCACTGTTATTCATGTCACGCTGGGCACAATTGCGCAACTGTTAGCCATTTACCTACTGCTGGCCGGGTTCAAAGTTCTGCCGCGCAAAATTGGCAAGCTGCGGTATTGGATGTGGACCGGCTTTGTTGCCTGGACCCTGACGATTTTATTTGGTATTGGCGTGTATATCCTGTTTTATACGGGCGAGTCGGAAGCTGAGGTGGTTGTAGTCGAAGAACATGACGCGGACATTGTCGAATCTGTCGTCGAAGAGCCCGGCGCTGCAGTCCCGCCAGAGGTAGCGGTTCCGGTTGTAGAACACGACGAAGAACTAATCGACCTCGAACCCACGGCAGCGGTGGCCGATCCTGAACCAGAGGAGGTAGTCGGTGCCGAGCATGACCAAGAAATCATCGAACCTTCCCCAACACCCAGCCCCAGCCCAACTCCGGCTCCGGTTCCGGTTGGAACGTTTTTCATCAGCGACGCAGAGATCCACGGTGATCAAGCCAATCTTGAATTGAGTGAGGTGAGGCAGCTTGCCGAGGGCTTGGTTTACGAAGCCTGGTTAGCAGGCGCGAATACAGTACCTTTCAGTATTGGCCGCTTGGCGCCGGACGGCGACACCGTCAACTACACGTTCGTCGATCCGGTTGGCCGCAATCTTCTTGAATTATACGATGCCATGTTTATTACCATCGAATCCGTCGAAGATGCAGACCCGGCTCCCTCGTCTGTGGTAGCTTATCGCGGCGCGGTGCCGCCGGCGGTGTTGGAGCAAGTTCGCCTGGCGGTCGTTGCGGCGCCGGATACGCCCGACGGAGATGGTTACGCCTTTAATGCCCGAGCTGAGGTTGAAAAGATATTTGCGGAAGTCGGTTTTCAGCAGGATTTCTCCATTGCTCAAAATGACCTGCCGGCGCTGAAAATTCAGGCTGAAGGAATTATCAATATTCTTGAGGGCGCCAATGGGCCCAATTACGGTGACAGTGACGGCAATGGTGAAATCTACGTTACGAGTGGAAGTGACCTTGTCGGGCTGCTGGGTCCCGAGGGCTATCTCCAGCGCGCTGTCGAGCGGGCCCAGGCGGCCGGCCAAGCCGAGGGAGCCACCGAAAACGTCCGGATTCTTGCGACACAAACGCAGACAGCCGCCGAAAACGCCTTCAGTTTGGCCGAACAAATCAGAGACTTAGAACTGCAAATTCTAACCGTCGATCGCATCGCCGACGCGGTTGAGTTGGTCAGACAAGTAACCGATTTAACCAACGCCCTGCGAGATACGGACCGCAGTGGCCTGACTAACCCCAGTCGGGGTGGGGTGCTGGCAGCGTACACCTTTGGCCAGCAGATCGGGACGATCGAAATTTTTGCCGAGCCCGTCCCTGAAACCACGCCCAAACTTGTTGGCGAACATGACGCGGACGAGATTAGCGAGCACGATGCAGCTGATATTTCAGGAATCACTGAGCCTGAATTCACCGGGGAGTCAGGTTTCGTTCAATGGGCGCAACTAAACCCGGTTAACGCCGGACCCGGTGCGCGATACGCGCATGCGCTGCAATACAACGCCGCGACCCATCAGATCTATCTGTTCGGGGGACGCGACAGCAGTCAGATTTATAATGATGTCTGGGTGCTAAATGTAGATGACCTGACCTGGAGACAGCTAGCGGCCGGTGCCTCAATCGCTCCCCCACCGCGTCATACAGCCGTGATGATTGTCGATGCCGCCGCAGAAAATCTATATGTTGCCGTAGGTCAAAACCAAAATGGCGTTTTGGATGATATCTGGCGCCTCGATTTAACCACCGAAACCTGGGAAGAGCTAACGCCCGTGGCCGGACAGGCCCCGGCACCGCGCTACGGTAGCCCCGGAGGAAATTTGAGTGACAACCTCCTACTAACCCACGGTTTTGGCAGCACCCGCTTCGATGATACCTGGCGCTTTAACACGCGGTCCAAACAGTGGGAGAAAATTGTGCTTTCTGGTGCGGTACCGTTAAAACGCTGTTTATTCGCGGCAGCCCCTAGTGCCGATAACGTGGTGATTCACGGCGGCTGTGCTTCGGGTTTTGGCGACTGTTTTTTGGATGACACCTGGATTCTGGATACAGGCGCAAATGTCTGGCGTGAGGTTTTGAGCGATGTCAAACCTATCGGGCGGCAGCACCAAACCCTAACCGCGGCTGAAAATGTGCCAAATCGCATCATCTTGTTTGGAGGTCAAGATGCCGGCCGGGCTGCTCGCAGCGATCTGTGGTTTTTAGATTTATCCACAGGCAGTTGGCGCCCTGTTGAAGGGGCAAACTTCCCTGAGGCTCGTTATAATCACGCGGCCGTTTGGATTTCGAGGCTCAACGGCTTATTCATCTACGGCGGACAAAACGAGGGCGGTTCATTGGACGATGCCTGGCTGGCAACCTTTTAGCCTTGCCACGGTGTTGGGCAATCGTATTTTGACTCATGAGACACGGTCTGGTTAACCCAAAAAAGACGACGCTGCCTTACTCATCGCTGATCATGCTTTTTCTAACGCTGCTCGCTTTCAGTTTGCGGGTCTACGGCCTGGGTACGCACAGCCTGTGGTATGACGAATTATTGGAGCTGGACATTGCCCAAGGACCACTGGGCAATATCTTACCGCAGCTTGAACGGCACGCGGCTATGCCGCTCGATTATTTTCTACTGCATGGTTGGATCAAACTGGGCCGGGCGGAAATTTGGGTCAGATGGCCGGCCCTTATTTTTGGTACCCTGGCGATTCCGCTGATTTATCAGTTGGCCCGCCACCTATTTCAGCGACGGGCAGGAATTTTTGCGGCGGTCCTGCTGGCAGCAGCATCTTTTTCGGTCGAATTCAGCCAGGAAGCCAGACCC
>JBFGLD010000824.1:0-3697 GCA_041576335.1 Anaerolineae bacterium
GCCGACTATCTCAGTTTGTCCTCCGCTACACCTCCTTTTTTGTGTCAGACTCTGCGGCCTGAAAACCAAACATCGACCGCAACAGGGATAGCCTCGCAAGTTGAGGTCACGTCAAGTTTAAATCTGTTGGATCGCAAGAATTTATCGGCCTAAATCACTACATTTCAAAATAGATTTGTTCGGCTGCGATGTCGGTTATTGTTATTGTTATCTTGGTCGAATGCGTGGTTGGACTGATTTGTTTTGGCCGCCGACAAAGAGAGAAAATAATGTGGCTTTTGAGATCACCCTATTTGGTGGCCAAGTCAGCCAATTGTATACGTATTCAATAAAAATGTCAATTCAAGAATCTGTATTTGACGACAACCGGCGCAAGAACTCAGCAAAAATGATAATTCAGGCTCAATATGTCAACTAATGGGTGATTGTTTGAAGCTGACAGGGGTTTAGCAGCTCTCCTTGAGTGAATTTACATCCCGAATGAGTGTATAGGAATTCAAGATGTGGTGAGCATCCCCTACTGGTTTACCTCACGGATTTTTTGTTCGGCTCGAAACGTATCCCAGCCCGGTACCTTGACCCGCAGCCGGTATAAGCTGGTGGAGGCCGTAATGTACAAACTGCACAGGTCATCATCACCCCACACAAAATTGGCCGTAAGTTCCGGCATTTCAATCACGCTCAGAAAATCCGCATCTGCCGTGAAAATATGAATGCCGCCCGGCCCGCAGGAAAAAACGTACCCCTGGCTGTCTACCTTCATGCCGTCGGCCACACCAGGTCTGCCGCCTTCCAAATTGGCCCACAGCCGACCGTTGGCCACCGTGCCGTCAGCCCGCACGTCAAACACCCGAATATGCTGGCGCGTTGTATCATTTACAAACAAATGCCGCTCATCCGGCGAAAAGCAAAGACCGTTGGGCTTGGCAAAGTCATCAATTAATAAAGTGAGTTCTTTGGTATCAGGGTTAAGCCGGTAGACACCGCAAAAGGGAAGTTCCGGCTCGCGGGGAACGCCGTAGCCCTCGCTGCGACCGGAGGTAGGATCGGTGAAGTAGATTGTGCCGTCGCTTTTGACGATGATGTCGTTTGGACTGTTCAGTTGTTTACCATGATAGTGGGTAGCAAGGACCTCTAGATTGCCGTTATGCGCAAAATCGGTGCGGGTCACCCGGCTGGTAGCGTGTTCGCAGGTGACAACCCGGCCCTGGAGGTCATAGGCATTGCCGTTGGCCATGTAGCTGTTGCGGCGCAGTTGCACAACCCCGTCTTTCTCTGTCCAGCGATAAATGGAGTTACCGAGAATGTCGCTGAAGATGACAGATTTTTCATAGGGATGCCAGATTGGGCCTTCCAGAAAATCAAAGCCGGTGGCAACCTGTTCAAGCTCAGCGGCAGGGTCAATAACTTGTGTAAAGCCGCCGTCGCGGATGTCAACATTCATTGGTTGGGCCTTGTGGAGATTGGGAGATTAGGAGATTTGCGTATCCAATTTCCCAGTCTCTATTCTCCTCTACACAAACGGCCGCCCCCCGTCCACGGGGATGATACAACCGGTCGTGAAGGGCATCATCGTGGCTACGGCCAATACCGTTTCGGCCACATCTTCGGCGGTGGCCAGCCGGCCCAACGGCGTTTTGTCTATTTGCTCTTGCAGGTAAGCGGGGTCAGCTTTTTTGGCGTACTCACCGAATACCCACCCCGGCGAGACAGACACCACCCGAATTCTTGGAGCCAGCGCTCGCCCCAGAGAAATGGTCATCGCGTTCATCGCCGCTTTGGAAGCGCAGTAGGCCACGTTGCTGCCAATGCCGGTGGCCCCGGCAATGGAGGAAATATTTATGACGACCCCACCGGCGCCGTTCTGCAGCAGGTTCTTCAGCGCCCGAATGCTGGCGAACGCGCCACGCCAGTTGGTCCGAAAGATGCTGTCAATCAACCCATCATCCAGGCCATCGAGGTCATCGTGCGGCACCGGGCGGGTGATGCCGGCATTATTAACCAGCAAATCAACCGTGCCGTGCTTCTCGGCGATCTGCTTGGCCAGCCGGGTTAGGGCCTGGCTGTCGTCAACCGGGGCTTTGATGACCAGATGAGTCTCACCCGGTAGACTTTGGGCCACGGCCTCAGTTTTGTCTTTGCTTTGCCGATACGTCAGAACGACGCTGGCTCCGGCCTGGGCCAATCTGAGACAAATAGCCGAGCCAATGCCGCCGCCCCCACCCGTGACGACAGCCACTTTGCCCTTCATCAACGGATTTTCTGTCATGGCCGTGCCTCCGTTTTGTTATTGTATCGGAATTTATGAAATCCCTATACATTCAAATTGAGGAGAGGCGGAGGGACACCCCCTCGCGAAGCATCCAGCTATGTTGGGCCAGCCCCCCGGCCCTAACGGGCTTTTTTAACTGCCGTAACGACGCACCCTTAGGTCTGCCTGGGCTTTGTGCGCCCAGAAATACTCGATGGCGCATAGCCGCGAGCAGTACTCGCCGATCATTGCGCTGGCTTCGGGCGTTTTTACTTCCTGGTAGGTAACGGTTTTTAAGAATTTGCCTACCCACAGACCGCCGGTGTAGCGAGCCGCTTTTTTGGTGGGCAGGGTGTGGTTAGTGCCGATGACCTTGTCACCATAAGCCACATTGGTTTCCGGCCCGAGGAAGAGCGAACCGTAGTTGCGCATATTGTCCAGGAAGTAGCGCGGGTTTTTGGTGAGAATCTGCACGTGTTCCGAGGCTACTTTGTCGGCCTCGATGACGGCTTCGTTCTCGCTATCAACCAGGATGATCTGGCCGTAGTCGCGCCAGGCTTGCCCGGCCACGTCCGCCGTTTCCAGCGTCTCCAGTTGCCGTCCGATTTCAGCCTCGGTTTCGTGGGCCAGCTTTTCGCTGGTTGAGATCAGCACCGCCGGCGAGGTGGGGCCGTGTTCGGCCTGACCCAGTAGATCGGTGGCAACCATCTCGGCATCGGCGGTTTCATCGGCCACAATCAGCACCTCGGTGGGGCCGGCCAACAGGTCGATGCCGACCTGGCCAAAAAGCTGCCGCTTGGCTTCGGCCACGTACGCATTGCCGGGGCCAACCAGCATATCCACCGGCTCGATGCTTTCGGTACCGTAAACCATCGCGGCCACGGCTTGCACACCGCCCAACAAGTAGATTTCATCCGCCCCACCCAGCGCCATTGCGGCGATGGTGGCCGCGTGGGGTTTGCCTTTGGTGGGTGGCGTGCAGGCGATGATTCGCTTCACGCCGGCCACTCTAGCGGTGACAATGCTCATATGTGCGGAAGCGACCATCGGGTAGCGCCCTCCGGGCACGTAGCAGCCAATGCTGTTGACCGGAATATTTTTGTGGCCCAATATTACGCCGGGCAGGGTTTCTACTTCGATGTCTTGCAGGGCCTCTTTCTGCTTTTGGGCGAAATTGCGAACCTGCTTCTGCGCAAACTTGATGTCCTCAATAGTCTGCTCCGGCAAGCCGGCAATCAACTCATCAATTTGCGCTTGTGACAACTTGAAACTTTCCGGGTTCCAGTTATCAAATTTACTGGACAACTCCCGCACAGCGGCTTCACCGCGCGTTTTTATGTCGGAGAGGATATTCTCCACAACGTCGCGTACTTTGGCATCAACGGCTTCCGACTCAGCCTCGGTAATTCCTGTTTTTAAATAACGAGCCATTTTTGACCTCCTTAA
>JBFGLD010000825.1:0-3693 GCA_041576335.1 Anaerolineae bacterium
GGGTGATTTTACCTGTAACATAGATGACTTTTTGCCCGTCTTCTACACAGAAGCTCGCTTGAATATTCAGCCGTTCGATGAGCAGCCGGCGCGACTCAAAATCTTTACGAAACATATCAAAATCCTTCCTTACTTGATCGGCGAATTCCTCTAAAGCGACCATCTCCGCTTCACTGACCTCGTGATGGGCTAACTCTTGCGAAAAATCCGCCTGCCGTTTTGCCAATTCTGCTAACTGACTTTCGATTCGCTGAATCTCAATATCTAATGCGGCTTTTGCCCGTTCAGCTTTGGTCACTTTCAGACTGCTATATAGACTTTGCCATTCAGCCTCTTTTGTAGCAATCTGGCTATTCACCATCCGGCAACTCCAGGGGCACGATGTCGGCTCGTGGTAAGGCTGCTATGTGCTTAGGCTGTAAGTGGGCTACCGTGAGCCGGGAAAGCCCTTCAAAGTCTTTGAGTAAGAAATCACCATACCCCCCAAGTATTTCGGCCCCACTATCGGCTATGCCTAAAGCATTTTGGGCGGCCTGGGCATCGTCCACCGTGCCACACAGCCGGGTGGTTACATTGCGCTTAAGCTCGGCGCTGCCCAACATTTGAATCTGTGGGTATTGGGTGGCTAAGATCAAATGTAAGCCAAATTCACCCCCAACACTGGCCACCCGGCTCAGATAGCCGGTTGCCACGTTTGAATCGTCGGTCAGGGCTTTAAGCTCATCAATGAGAACAAACAGATCCGGCTCGATTCTGCGCTGGTCTGCCCGGCGCTCAATCTCAACACTCAACCAGGCTAAGACCCTGTCGGCTTCATTAATTTGAGTGACCACCGGATGGGCCAGGTGAGCGACATTATCGAAGTCCGACCACTTATACCCCCGCTTGGCAACGTCAAAGATGAGCAGCTTAGAATCTTGAGGTGCGGTATTGTGGGCCAGGTTCCAGGCAATCAGCTTTTGGCTGTTGGTTTTGCCGGATCGGGTTTGCCCACTAATCAGGACGTGAGCCATTGCCTCATCACTAAAGTTGATGCGTTTGGGATCGTCCTGTAAGCCTAGCCCTAAAGTGGCAATGGCCCCCCGGTGAATATAGCGGCGCTGTTCTAAATCTTCCAGGGTGATCCGCTTCCAAAACCGCTTGGGTTTGGGGATTTCGATAATCACGCTATGGGCATCGTGTCCGACTCTGACCCGGTAGTCATCAGTTAGACCGGCCCAAAAACTAAGTCGGTTTTGCATAGCCTTGATCTTGGGCAGATAGGCCGGATTGCAGCCGATCAAGCGTAGACTTAAGACCCGTGAAGCATTGTAACCGGCTGGCCGGTAATGTTGGTTAGGGAAGATACTTAGCTCTTGAGCCAGGCCAGCCATAACCCGGTTACTGGCTTGATCACAGAAGGTTTTTAGGTCACTCATAACCCCACCCCGTAACGCAAGGAGGCTCCAATGATTTGGCCCCAGGTGAGATATACACGAGCAACCATCGCAACGGCTTCACCTAACTTCATAAGAGCTTGGGTCAGGTCTAATAGTTCGATATAGAATCGATTCCCGACTTGCCACACCCTGACCAGACAAAAGAGTAAGCCGGTTAAATGGATTAAGGGTATCCACCTGAAGGGCCTGAAAATTCCGCACAAGGATGTGATTATAAAAGCCTTGGAATTGTACGGGGCGTATATGATCGACTTTGAAGACTGTCTCTCCATTGCCCATATGGAGCGGCAGCAGGTGAAAGAGATTTATAGTTACGACCGGGATTTTGATCAAGTTCCCCAACTGAACCGGCTTGAACCCTAAATCAAGACGATGGACCAGCGTGTTGGAACTTTTCATATCGCCACTCTAGAGCCTCTTGGCTCGGCCAATTCGAACGCGTCCTCGGCAAGAGGATCTTAGAGAGATGCAGTTCCTGTAACCCATGCTGAAGCAACGGTCCATCCTCTTCCTCCAAAACATCATTACGCACCTGAACAATATAGTCCGGTGTCACGCCAATGATGAAATTATCATAAGCTGCGTGGTGAAGTTTACATAGCGCCAACCCGTTGGTCACCGTGGGCTCACCTTCCGTTCTGATATCCGGAATTATATGGGCTGCATCTAAAAGCTCACGATGTTTAAGCCGGCATATCGTGCATTGCGATTGATAAGCCTGCAAGACCCGCTCCCGAAATCTTCGCTGATGCAATCTGACCTTGACCGTCGAGGTCAGGTACACTCGCCTTGCCTCAGCTCCTTGGTCAAGCTTTAAAGAAGTAACCGGCTCGAGGCTCACGCTTGCCAAATCATCTAAGGCCACTTTGAAGGTTAGGCTATCGGGATGGTTAGCCACCACATACACCGGCCAGACCGCAAGATATTGTCCCGGAATTACCCCATGAAAGTAGACTAAGGGCCGGTTCTGTTCATAGACTTTACGCAATCCGACATTGTCTCGATGATAAGGATCGGTGCCACGGTATTTGTAAATTAACAGATTGTCCTCACCAAAGCTATCATCATAGGGTCCCTCCGGTGCCGTCGTGATTGATAGCGGTAAATCCATCGCCCTTGGTTTGAAGATACCCTGTGGAGAGACTAAAGGGATCTGTTCACTTTGAAAGCTGAACCCTTTTTGCAGAAGTGTTCGGGGCAGTACATCGCCTAAGATTTCAGTTTGCTCCGATAGCCAGGTAAAAGCAGCTAATCGAATCGACAGATCATTATCCATGAACAGATCTTCCTACAGATCCCCTGATCCTTATTGACAGTTGGCTTGACACTCACCGCCTGGATAGACGCAGAGATCGATGACGGCACCGGTTTCATCTTGGAGGGTCGCTAATCGCCAACCGCATTTAGAAAATTCAATTGAGGTTGCTAGTGGACACAATCCATATTTTGTCGGCTACCAACTCCGCGTAGTCCATCCAGTCCGGTATGCAAATAAGTATCCATTAGGCTCTATTCATCTTCATCTCGATGGGCAGTGGCGTCCTCATCAATCCAGTCCGCCTCTTCCCAGGTCATCCCTTTTCTGCCCGGCACTTTCCGTGTCGGCCCGGCCTTGTAAAACTTACACGATTTCGGACCATAGCAAACCGTCTCAAATCGATACCGTTTCTGGATTGGATTCCAGTGATCCACGATCATCACCACCGGCATCCGGCAACCCCAAACGCAGCTTCGACATTTGCTCTCGTAGGTTCGAGCCGCCAAACGTCTATGTCCACGCCAACGGTACGTATCCAAATCAACAGGAACTCCGTGCCAGGGTGGGGAAGATTCGCTTTTCCCTTCGGCTCGTTTCAGGAGTTTCAATTTACTCGTTTTGTAGAACTCTACTGGTTCCAGTCGTTTATCAGCCACAGGCAAGGATTCACCACGTACCTCGTCTCCCACCTGAAACTGATGTTTTTCGTGCGCACTTCTACCGACCGCGATTGAGAATTCGCGGGTTTCATCGCCAATGATGCCATCAATGAATAGGCAGTATCCCAGGTAGCTATGACTACGCTGATCGAATGAGCGTGTCAGACGGATGCGAGGTTGCACCGAGATAATCAGACCTGACCAAGCAATTTTATCCATTAAATACTCTCAACTGCATGTGATATAATCCTTCAACTATGAGTTCGCTCAATCCAGAACAACCAACAACGGGCAAAGACCCGGAGGCATGGCCAAAACCTCGATTTTCGTTAGGTCA
>JBFGLD010000826.1:0-3674 GCA_041576335.1 Anaerolineae bacterium
ACCCGAAACGTCTGCCGCCGGACCATCCGCTGCGAGAACTCCCCGGTGTGGGCGTGGCCTTCAAGTTAGCCCAGGCCCTTTACACCGCACATGGCCGAACCGGCGACAGCGAGGACTTATTGGACCTGGTGGCCCTGGGCATCGTAGCCGACGTGGCCCAACAGACCGGAGATACGCGCTATTTACTGCAAATGGGGCTGGGCCAGCTGCAGCGCACCGAGCGGGTAGGCCTGCAGGCCCTGATCGAGAGCGCACGCTTGAAGACGGTCCGCTTGACCGAGGAGCACATCGGCTTCTGGCTGGCCCCGCGGTTGAATGCCCTGGGCCGGTTAGGTGATGCAAACCTGGCCGTTGAATTGCTAACCACCAACAATCGCTCTCGGGCCAGAATTATCGCCCTGCAGTTGGAGGCATTTAACGAGCGGCGTAAATTGTTGGTGGATCGGGTCGTGATACAGGCCCTAAGCCAAATTGAAGATGCCCCCTCCCTGGCCGAGAAATATCAGGCCATCGTGCTGGCCGCCGCGGACTGGCATCCGGGCGTGCTGGGAATCGCCGCGAGTCGATTGGTTAACCAGTACGCCAAACCGGCAATACTCATTGCCCTGCGTCCTGATGGCTTGGGCCACGGTTCGGCTCGGTCAGTGCCCGGCTGTGATATTTACCGGGCTCTAAAAACCCAGGCCCACCTGCTGACTTCATTTGGCGGTCACCCACTGGCGGCCGGGCTGGCCATTCAGCCGGAGCATATCACCACCTTGCGCCGGGGTTTGTCAGAGGCGCTGGCCGACTGCCCGCTTGAGACCGAAAAAACCATCACGATCGATGCGGTCGTTGAACTTCCTCAAATAACCGCAGCGTTGCTAGCCACTATCCAGCGCCTGGCCCCGTTTGGCGCCGGAAATCCGTCCGTTTCTTTGGGCTGCCGCGGCCTGCGTATCGTCGAAGAAGTCATATTTGGCAACACGGCGGCGCACAAACGGCTGGTGGTGCAGGATGAAACGGGGCACCGGCGGGAAGTGATCTGGTGGGGAGGCGCTGATGAGCGGTCGCCCCAGGGCACATTTGACCTGGCCTTCACCCTCAGGCCCGACAACATGATTGACAACAAAGTCCAAATCAGCTGGCTCGAGGCCAGGGAGTGGACTCCGGCCCAACCTACTACCCCGATAGAATTTATCGACTGGCGTCACGTGCCCGATTCGCAATTAACGATTAACATTACACAATTAACCTCTAGCCTCATCTGGGCCGAAGGGCCGTTTCCTTGGCCCAACCTCACTCCACTCCACCGCTATCAGCTCCAGCCTGCCGCAGCTTTGGTTGTCTGGTACGCGCCCCCCGGACCTGACATTTTTCACCAGGTCGTCAACGTTGTAAAACCCCAACAGCTTTTTTTGGTTGCGCAGCCTTCACCGTTTGATGCCTGGCCGGCCTTTATCAAGCAGTTAATGGGACTGATCAAACACGCGTTAGCCCATAGAGAAGGAGAAGTTGATCTGATGCCGTTAGCCGCAGCACTTGGTCACCGTTCGACAACGGCGCGCCTGGGCATTGATTGGCTGGTGGCCCAGGGGAAACTCTCGATTTACGTCGAGGAAGAGGATTTATTGGTGCTGCGACCGGCTCAAAATGCACCGGCTGAGGCGGCCACAGTTGAGACGATTCTCAAGTCGGAACTGGCTGAGACGGCCGCTTATCGGCGATTTTTTAGAGAAGCCAGCTTAGGCGCGTTGAAAAAGATGGTAGTTTGACGGTCAAGACGAGGTCACCCACGTCATTTCTTTTGGTTAGCGCTGTTTTTCCCCCCGCCGCACCCGCGAGACGACCTCGATGAGGTCGTCGTATTCGACGGGCGAGACCAGATATTCGGCGGCTCCGGCAGCGAAAGCGGCTTCTTTCATCTTCGGCTCATCCCAAGCAGATACAAACAGAATGGGTAGGTCCGGAAAGCGTTGGCGGATTTTCTTGGTTGTTTCCACACCGTCCATACGCGGCATGCGATAATCCATCAACACCACATCGATTAAAGGCCCGCTGGTTTCAATTTGTTCAATGGCGTGCTGGCCGTCCGTAGCCTCCAAAACCTTTAGACCGGCTGCGCGCAACATCTCAACAAACAGGGCCCGGGTATCGGGTGTATCCTCAACCACCAGGGCCACGGCGGCGCCGCGGGCCACATCGGGCACATCTTCACCGCGCCGTTTAATCCTAAACTGGTCAACCATTTGCTGGACAAGTTGAACCTCGGTCGGCGACAAATCTCGGGCACTGAGCAAGAGTTTTTTTAGGTCGGTTCTTTGGAGGGCGCTTTCAAGGCCGGAGACCGTGCCGTCAACCGTTTTTGAGGACACATGGCCAGCCAATTCTAGAACCAAAAGCGGCTCGACCCCAAAGAATTCGGCTAGCTTGTGGCAAGTCTCCGGACTCGGTTTGACTTCTGGGTGATTCAACAACTGGTACAAGGTGTTTGGGCTTAAACCCGCTTCAATTGACAGCCGGCGGGCACTATATTTTTGCCCCTCTTGTCGCTCCAGTGTCTCCCACTCCGTTTTCAACCAGTCGATAAAATGAGTCATGATCTACCCTGATATCAAACGATAAAAACCTATTCCAGTATACAAGTATCAATAATAATTTGCAAAGAAATGTTAAAATTTCCACAAGAAGTTCGCACATGGCTTGACTTTGAGACGGAAGTACATTATAGTATACATATCTTCATAGTAATTAACTAATTTACATTATAATTAATACACTACGGATATTACAGAAAATAATTGTCCAACTCAGAGATTCCGAACCCCTCCCTTTGCCATGCGAAAACTCTTCTCGCCGGACCAGGTGGTGGCGTAGCCAAGCCATTACGCCAGGCTGGACAACTCGCAGGTGCCGGTAATTTCAAGGACTGATCAGAATAAACTCAGACCGGCCTCAGTTTCGGTACAGGACTTTTGACTATTTTGCTGGTAACCTGTTTAGGAATTGCCGGCACGTCGGGGGCTTGTCCGTCCCCCTTGGCTGGGGAGCCGCCATCCTCCCCCCTTTTTAGGGGGCATCGTGGCAATCTGAGTTAGCATTTGGCTTCGCGCGGGCAAGGCGCTGCCCAGCCATCAATGTCGACCTGGGACCTCGTCCGGTTAACCTTTTGAGGCAAAGAATAAAACCATTTATGAGCGGATTTCTAATTTTAATCGTTGAAGACGAAATCGACATCAGGAATTTGATGGCGTTGGCCCTACAGTTTAATGGTTATCAGGTCGTCGAGGCAGCGAACGGCGAAGAAGCTGTCCGCATAGCTACTGAATTAGTACCCGATTTGATTGTTATGGATGTCCGCATGCCCAAGATGAATGGGTACGAAGCGTGCCAGATATTAAAACAGCAGGACAGCACCCGAGATATTCCAATCGTGTTTCTTTCGGCCAAAGGACAAGACACGGATCAAAAAGCCGGTTTAGCCCTGGGAGCAGAAGCGTATTGGTTAAAACCGTTTGATCCGACCGATATGCCCCAGCGAATCGGCGAGATTCTAAAAAAGTACAGCCAACCCTAAATAAATTATATTAATCCTCCAATCCTTGACCCCTGCTCTTCGTTAACCTTCTTCTGGGCCAATCAATGAGCGCAGTTATTATCGATAGCGGTGTAGTCCATTATGAAGCCTTTGGCCG
>JBFGLD010000827.1:0-3672 GCA_041576335.1 Anaerolineae bacterium
ACCCTGGTTACAGAGACCGCATAACCCTTGAGCAGTGTTGCCACTATCGGGTAATCGGTGCCCGGGCCACTCCGTACGTTCAAGCCAACCGAGACAATCTCAACCTGCATCGATTGGCCGGCTTCGGCGGAAACCGACGTGGCGGTTATGGTTGGCGTGGGGTTAACCTCAGCCGAGCCAGCCTTGGGTTTCCCGTCAGTGATGACCGATACGTAACTAGAGCTACCGGTAATCCAGCCGGTTTTCTGCCCGTCGGGCAACTGAATTTGTAGCCAGCCGGTGCCCGGGTCGGTATCCAGAATGGGGACTGTACCCCCTTGAGACAGGGTAGCAATGACTGGCTGCCCAATATCCGGCCCGCTGCGCACGTTCAAGCCCCACGATAGAACCTCGGCCTGGGCGATTAGTGTTGTTTCGGCCGGTGCCGGTGTAGGCGCCACAGTGGGGGCCGTATGAACTCTGGTCGGTGTAGGGGTGGCCACGATCTGCATGGTGGCTGTTGGTGATAAGGCGACGGCTTCGCCGGCTGTAGAGGTGAGCAGAATCTCCGCATCGGCCGGCATACCCGGCTTAAGGCGATGGTCGACGTTATCCAGGGTAATCTTAACGGCAAAGACCAGGTTAGCCCGCTCCTCCTGGGTCTGCACATTTTTGGGCGTAAATTCGGCCTCGTGCGCGATGAAGCTGACAACGCCCTCGAAACGCTGATCAGGGTAAGCATCGGGGTAGACTCGAGCGAGCTGGCCCAGCTTAACCCGGCCAATCCGGGTTTCAGGAATGTAAACGGTCAGGTCTACCGTCTCGATATCGCTGAGTTCCAGCAGCGTAGTACCGGGACTGGCCAACTCGCCTACTTCCACCAGCTTTTTGCTAATCAGGCCCGCCCGGGGGGCGGTGAGCGTTTGCTTGGCCAGTTGGATCTCTACCGCAGCTAACACCGCTTCTGCTTCACGCAACTGAGCGCGGGCCACATCGATATCTTCCGCCATGGGGCCGGCTTTGACAGCCGCCAGATTGGCCTGGGCAGCCAGCACCGCCGCCTCAGCCTGACGATAGGAAGCCTCGGCTGCGTTGGCCTGCACAATAAGCGGCAAGGGTTTATCGCGGATTTGAATTAAATGCTGGACCTGCTTTTGAGCGCCGGCCAGGGCTGCTTCGGCCATCTCAATTCCCGTCCGGGCGGCTTGCACCTGATGTTGGGTCGCCTCATATTGCACCAGTCCCTCATTACCGCCCAGGACGGTCGCCTGGCTGCGGCCGGCGGCTTCGGCGCCGATCTCCAGCCGTTTCAGGTTGACTTTCGCCAGTTCCAGATTGTATTCAGCCTGGCTGACTTGCGCCCTGACCTGGTTGATTTTTGCCTCCAGTTCGTGGGGATTATTCACCAGTTCCTTGATCCTGAGCCAGGTTAGCTTGGCCCCATCTCGAGCTACTTCGGCCTGGGCCAGTTGGGCCTCGGCTGCGGCCACATCTTCGGGCCGGGGCCGAGCGCTGACCAAATCCAGGTTGGCCTGGGCTCTGGCCAGGGCCACTTCCAGTTGCGTTTGTTGAGCTAAAAAGTCGGCCTTATCTAACTCAGCCAGAGTCTGACCGGCCTTGACCTGGTCACCTTCATCCACCTTGAGTTCAACCACGCGGCCGCCCAATTCGGCAGTGATGGCTACCGTTTCGGCCTCGATGCTGCCAGAACCAACTAACACCGTTGAGTCTGCTACCGGTTCCAGAGCAGCCGCCGTAGACTGATTAAACCACCAGTATCCGCTGCCGACCACGACTAAAGCTATGATTACTAGAATAATGTAGTTTTTCATCATTTCACCTCTTTGGCAGTCATCAATAATCAGTTACTGATGACTAATCTTCATTAAAGTTCGGGTTCGCTCGATAAGATCGCATCGGCGGGCATGCCAGGTTTCAAGCGTTGGTCCCCGTTTTCCAAGATGATTTTGACCGCAAAGACGGTATTGACCCGCTCTGCTTTGGTTTGCACATTTTTGGGGGTAAACTCGGCTTCATCGGCGATGAAGGTGATCGTGCCGCTAAACGGTTTAGCCGGAAACGTATCAACAAACACCTCGACTTTTTGCCCAATGGAAACCCGATCGATATCCGGTTCGGGCACGTACACGGTCAGGCTGACCTGGGTTAAATCGGCCAGCGTCAGCACAGGGCTTCCCGGCCCAGCCATTTCACCTTCGTGCGCCATCCGGTCAACCACCCAACCCGCTCGAGGAGCGGTTAACGTCGACTTTTCATGCGGAACTTGCAAGGCGTCCAGGCCGGCTTCGGCTTGTTTAACCTGAGCTTGGGCCAACGCAATCTGTTCGGCGCTGGGCCCGGTCGCAAGCAGTGCTAGCCGGGCTTGGGCCACCGCAACTTCAGCCAGCGCGGTTTGATACGCCGCCTGGGCCTGAGCCACCCTGATCTGAGCCTCCTGGGGGTCGTCCCGCAGCCGCAGCAAATCATTCAAGCTGGTTTCGGCATCGTCCCGGCCGACGACCGCGCTATTGAGATCAACCCAGGCGATCCACATATCGGCCCCGGCATAGTTCCAGGCTACTCCAAAATCTTGCTTTTGGGCCTCGGAAGGGCTGAATGATTTGCACATGGTTTGTCCGGTGAAGGGGTTCGTGCCACAACCACTGTGGCTTTCTTGAGTCCACGCCCACTGCTGCTGCCGGAGATCGTAAAGAGCCTCGCTGGCATCTTTCAGGGGAACCCTTTGAGCAATGCTCAAATCGGCTAAATGCAGGGCCGTTCTGGCCGCATCGATCTGCATCTCTAACTCCTGCGGATTATCGCGCAGGGTGATTGCGTCTTGCCAGTGGGTGTAGGCAGCCTGAGCCTTGGCCTCAGCTACGCCTACCGCTGCTTCGGCTTTGGCAATCTCTTCGGCCCGCACTCCAGCTTCTACCCTTACCAGTTGGGCCTGGGCCGTGTCGATTTTAGCCTGGGCCTGAGCCACTTCCGCCTCCAGCAGGGCTGTGTCCAACTGGACCAACACCTGGTCGGCCCGGACATAATCACCCTCGTCAACGGTCAGCCGGGTAATACGACCTCTCGTTTCCGCCTCCACCTCGACCTCATCGGCCTCGATATAGCCGGAAACGCGATACACGCCCAGGGCCTCGTCTTCGCTGATCAGGCCAAACTTGAGTTGAAGTCGGGTAAGCTGGGCGGAGTTCTGGCTGAAATACCAGTATCCACCGCCCCCAGCACCGATAACGAACAGAATTATGAGAATAGGACCTATTTTTTGTTTCATCATTACCTCCAAGGTTCAGTAGTCCGTAGTCAGTCACCAGTAGACTGACTACCAACTAATGATTACCGACTACTCTCTACTGATTGCTGTTTTCACCTAACCCCCAACACCTTTTCCGCTTCGCGGGCGCTGGAGATGAAGACATCTTCCAGTGAGGGGGCAATCCGCTCAATCGAAGTAACGGTTAGCCCATGCTCGGTCAGTGTCTTTTTGATTATTGGAATCTGCTCGGTTGCCTTATCGGTGACCACGTGGATGAGGGCGCCGTACAGGGCTACCTCGGCAAAGATATTCAAGTCGCGTAGCAGGGGCACAGCCTGACCGACATTATCACAATCAATCTCGATTACATCGCCGTGCATCTGGCTGATTTTCACTTCTTCCGGCGAACCCTGGGCCACCAAATG
>JBFGLD010000828.1:0-3665 GCA_041576335.1 Anaerolineae bacterium
GTTAGGATTAAAGGTAGCGCGCAGATGATCTAACAAATCGGGTACGACGACGAAAAGGGCCGGTTCACCGCGAACGGCAATTTCGTTGGCGATGGCGGCGGCCAGGTGGGTTTTGCCGCAGCCATAAGTTCCGGTAAAGGCAATCCAATCTTGAGGCGTGGTGGCGAAGTTACGAGCGAAGGTGAAAGCCCGCTTCAAATTTTCGGCTTTTTCCCGATCGAGTTCATGTTCGCGCAGATCGAATGTGTCGAAGGTTTGGTCCGCGTGCAGTGATAGGCTGGACAACTCTGATACGCCTTGAGCTACCCCACTCTGGCGAAAATCAGGGGCCAGGATTTTGATGATTTGCGACAGGTCGGGATCGATCAGTCGCGAACGAATGCGAATGTCGATCTCTTCTAATTCGTGATTAGAGGTGACCACGGTCGGCAGTTGGGCATTATAGCGATAGTTGAAGATTTGAAACAACTTCTCTTGGGCCCAGGGCGTAGAGCTATGTGCCCCCAAATCATCTAAAATCAAGAGCGAGGCGGAACGGACCTCCTCAAAGCGCTGGTCGTAAGAGACAGTGCTGTAGGGGCTATAGGTGGCCCGCAGATGGTCAAGCAAATCCGCCACCACGACAAAGAGTGCCGGCTGTCCCTGCTCGACCATATGGTTGGCAATCGCCGCCGCCAGATGTGTTTTGCCACAGCCATACCCGCCTAACAGAATAAGCCAGCCTTTGGGGCTTTCCGCAAATTCGTAGGCCGTATCATGAGCCAACCGCAAGTTACGCCGCCGCTCGTCGGTAAGGCCATATCCATCCGGGACAAATTTGTCAAACTTAAAGCGAGCCATCGTCTCCAAGTTGCTGATAGATCGCATCGCACCCAAGCGTTGGGTTTCTTTCTCTACCTGGCGACAGCGACATTCAAGTATTTTGCCAAAATCGGCATGCCCTACCGGCACATCGAGCCGTAGATAGCCGGTACCACCACAGTGGGGGCAAAGCCACTCCTGCTCGTCCGGCTCGGCCGATGATTCGTTCTGTGTGTCGTCCCTATTCGATTGCAAGGTTTTATCTCGCCTGAGAATTTCGTCAATTCGGTTCATAAAATAACGGGAGATCGATAATTTGGAGATTTGAGATTAACCAGGCCTGATCTCCAACTGCCGCAGGCTAATGCTTTATAAACTCCCTAAACTCCTCGTCGGTATACCATGCTCGGCCTGTTTCCTGCTGCTTTTTACTGTCACCTCGACCGGCCGTGGCCATTTTTTCCAAGACGGCCCGAATGTAACGCCAGCGGCGGACATTGTTCTCAACTGCAATTTTGAAGGCATCCTCGATCCATTCGGGAGGATAAGTGGCTTCCGCATCCTTTAATTCGTCGGCGATGATCGGAGAGATGAGGCCAATATTGTCCTCGTACAATTCAAAAATATTGGGACGTTTGGCCGGCGTAGCAATTTCCGCGCCACTGACGGCAATGACGCCCATTTCGCCAATTTCGACTTTGGCGTGGGCTTGCCGTCCTCGTTCGCTATTGAGAAAATAAAGATCTTGCGGTTCCGTCTCACCTTCGAGCCGAGCATAAAGAAGCGTGCCCCGCTCAACGGCCCGGTTCAAACCCCGAGCCAGTGCGGTCTCGATATCTTCATCAACCAGGCTCAGACTTTGCATCAGCGTTTCGTCGGTTCGCAGCTCGTTGGAAGAGATGACCTGGCGTGCCTGGCGGTAGTGAACCCATAAGAAATGCAGGGTGACCTTCAGTTCGACCAGGCTGTCGATTTGGGGCAAGAGCCGGGCAAAAAATAGGTCTGGCACTGAAGTAAAACGTATTTCACCTGCCGGAAAACCATTAAAACGTTCCATTTAATCCTGCAATAAATTAATATTCCAGCGGTTGCCGCTTTACTTCCAGATCGACAAACTGGGCCAGCTGCTTTTTAAAGTAGACGGAGAAGATGCCGGTCGGCCCGGAGCGATGCTTGCTGATAATAATCTCGGCGATATTGGGGTACTCCGTATCCGGATTATAGATCTCATCGCGATAAATAAATAAAACAACGTCTGCATCTTGCTCAATGGAGCCCGACTCCCTCAAGTCTGAAAGCAGCGGCCGTTTATCGTGGCGCGACTCAACCTGGCGGGACAACTGGCTGAGGGCAAGGATGGGGATATTCAATTCGCGGGCCAAGCCCTTGATCGATCGTGAAATAAAGCTGATTTCCTGTTGTCGATTTTCACTCCGGTAATCGCCACGCATCAGTTGAAGATAATCAACAATCAGTAAGTCCAAACCGTATTCAGCATGCAGCCGGCGGGCTTTGGAGCGTAATTCAAGCGCAGAGATGGCGGGTGTGTCATCAATAAAAATAGGAGCGGTCCCCAACAGGTTGGTCGCCTGGATAAAAGTTGGCCACTCGTCGTCTTTTATATCGCCCAGTCTGAGCCGTTGGCTGTCAATGCCGGTTTCAGCCGAGACAAGCCGCTGAACCAGCTGTTCGTCGCTCATCTCCAGGCTGAAAATAGCAACTTGTTTATGCCAGCGGCGTGCCGCTTGTAAGGCCACCGACAAGGCCAAGCTGGTTTTACCCATACCCGGTCGACCCGCCATGACAATCATATCTGAACGCTGCAACCCGCCCAGTAACTTATCCAAATCGGCCAAGCCCGTGGGGATACCGATAATCTCGCCGCGGTGCTGGTGCAGATACTCAATTCGGTCATAAAATTTATCGAGTACGTGCCGGATTGGACGAAGGTCATGCTCTGTATGGCGAGATGATACATTGAAGATAATTTCCTCAGCCCGATCTACAACTTCGCCGACATCCTGCGTATCTTGATAGGCCAGCCGGGCAATTTGCCCCGCAGCTTCGATCAAACGGCGTAAAACCCCGGTACGTTCAACTATGCGGGCATAAAATTCAGCGTGGATCGATGTTGGCGTGGCGTTAATCAGGCTCGACAGGTAAGCCGGACCCCCACTTTCGTGCAGTTGGCCTCGCCGCTCGAGTTCATCAGCCAGCGTGACCAGGTCGGCTGGCTCCCGACGCTCGTGTAAATCGCGGATAGCCTCATAGATCCAAGCGTGTCGCTCGACATAAAAATCCGGCGGTTCTAAAAATGTCGCCACCTGCAAAATAGCATCGGGGTCGATAAGCAGTGAGCCTATTACAGCTTCTTCAGCTTCGACGTTATGGGGCTGTAATTTATCAGGAATCGTGCTGGTAGAACTGTTCGCCATGTCTCAGCCTTTACAGAACAATAGTTCTGATTTTGATCATAACACGAGCGCGGGGTTTCGTCAATACATATGACGATCCTTCCGCGCACGTTTTGATAATTTCACGGGATCTTTATCTTATACCTTGTGGAAGTAACGGACAAATTGAGTGTCTTGGGAAGTCAATTCAGACGTTTAGATTATTCAAACACGGGTTTTCAGAAACGCAGGCTAGGCCAATACGAGGCCGGTCTTGGCCTAATTTAATGGGTGTAGATTAATTTTTCTCTAAGTCATCTAGATCGAGATCATTAATGAATTCACGAAAGACGGAGAGACCTTCCTCCTCTTCTTCGGTCAGCGGTTCACCTTCTTCATTTAAGTTAACTTCATCTAAACTTGTCTCCGGGGTGATAGCAGCCATTTCCATCACTTCATCGCTTACAAAGA
>JBFGLD010000829.1:0-3663 GCA_041576335.1 Anaerolineae bacterium
CGACAGTCCGCTGGCAAAATAATTCCGCCGGTGATCGCGGTCCTGTCAGCGCTAATAATGAGTTCTTTATTGATGGTCGTGATGGGCCTCAACCCTCTGGCTGCCTATGCTGCATTGCTCAATGGAGCGGTTGGAAACCAGTCTGCGTTGGGTACAACGATTGTGAAAGCGTTGCCACTGCTAATTTGTGGGGTTGGGGTGATCCTGGCCTATCGCGCCGGGATCTTTAATATCGGTGTTGAAGGACAGATTCTGATCGGTAGTATTTTTGCAACCTGGGTTGGTACAAAAATTAACGGGTTGCATCCGATTATCCACGTGACCTTGGCCCTGACCGCCGGCATTGTGGGGGGGATGTGTTGGGCGCTCTTACCCGGCTGGCTCAAGGCCTTTCGCGGCATCAATGAGGTCATCGTCACCTTATTGCTAAATTTTGTCGCTGTGCTGCTGGTGAGCTGGACTGTACGAGGTCCACTCCGGGAGCCCAATCAGGCCTATGCCAAAACAGCCGAAGTAATTGAAGCGGCGCAACTGCCCGTCATTTGGCCGGCACTGCGTATGCACTTAGGGTTTGTGATAGCGCTGGTTGTCGTCGGGCTGAGTTATTGGATTTTGTGGCGGATGACCATCGGTTTTCAGATCCGATACGTGGGCGCCAATCTGCGAGCGGCTGAGGCCGCCGGCATCTCCGGTAAGCTCACCATGATGACCGCGATGTTGATGAGTGGCGGATTGGCTGGACTAAGCGGGGCCGTCCATCTGCTGGGCAGTGAACACCGTATGCTGGAGACCTTTATGCAAGGGTTTGGCTATGACTCAATTGCGACGGCGCTGGTTGGTGGGTTGCACCCGTTTGGGGTGTTAGTGGCAGGTTTCTTCTTTGGGGCGATGCGGGCTGGATCTAATATGATGCAGATTGCCGTCGGTATTCCCGTCACATTGATTTATGTGATCCAGGCCCTTATCATCTTGTTTATTCTGGCCAGTTACTTTATCCGCTTTGGGCGTAAATGGTGGGACAGAGAACGGGCCGCTGATCTTGAGGATCCGGCAACCAACATACTTCAGACGACGATAAGACCGACGAAAGAAATGGAGTAACTAACGGATGCCGGAATTATTGGACCAACTTGCTGAAATTCTGACCTCGACAGGCTATTATGCGGCCGCCGTCCGCCTGACCACACCGTTATTACTGACCGCCATTGGGAGCGTTTTTTGCGAACGGGCCGGCGTGTTGAATATCGCGACGGAGGGTATGATGCTGGTCGGGGCCATGACCGCGGTTGTGGCTGCCTTTTATCTGGGTAATCCCTGGTTGGCTACCATCGTCGCTATGTTGGCCGCTTCTTTAATCGCACTTGTTTTCGCTGTGTTTGTGGTTAATATTGGAACTGACCAGATAGTTACAGCGGTGGCTTTAAACCTGGGTGCTTTTGGCGCCACCAGCCTTATCTTTCGTCAGATTTTTGGTCCGATGAGCAGAACCCCTGAAATTACCGGCCTGCCGACGTGGCCGATCCCCGGACTCAGTCAGCTTCCCTTTTTTGGCGAGGTGTTTTTCAGGCAATCGCCACTGGTTTACCTGGCCTTCATCTGTGTCCCCATTGCTCACTTTGTGATGTTCTACACCACGTGGGGCTTGAAAATTCGGGCCGTGGGTGAGTCTCCGCGGGTCGGTGATACAGTTGGGCTGAATGTGTTGCTAATCCGGTACACTACTCTGTCATTTGCGGGGCTCATGGCCGGCTTAAGTGGCGCCTTTCTGTCCATCGGGCAAACAACAATCTTTCAGGAGGGTATGACGGCCGGACGTGGTTTCATCGCTTATACGGCTATTGTATTTGGTAAGTGGACACCTCTCGGCACGGCGACGGGTACCCTGATATTTGGCTTTGCCGATGCGCTCCAACTCCGAATTCAAGCCTTTGGCATCGCCATCCCGTACCAATTTGCCCTCATGATCCCTTACCTGGTAACGATTGCGGCCATTGTATTTGCTGCCGGGCGCGTTGCCTGGCCGGCCGCTTACGCTATTCCTTATCGCCGGGGAGAACATTAGGATTCATCAAAAGTAAATTAGAGTTGGAGGAACAATGATAAATTCACCTGGCCTTGATAAGCGTTTAATGGCCCACCTTACCTGGCAGGAGTTCGCCCAGCGGGTGGCGGATAATTATGTTTTTCTACTTGTGGCCGGAGCCGTTGAGGAACACGGACCGCATTTGCCCCTGGGCTTTGATTATATGATGGGCCATGAAATCGCCCTTCGGTTGGCGGACATGTATCCGGCGGTGGTCTTACCCCCACTGACCTATGGTTACCGGTCGCAGGCCACCATTGGCGGCGGCGACAAGTTTCCAGGAACAACTTCGGTTGGCGCCGAAGCGCTTATGTTCACGGTGCGCGATATCTTAGAGGAATTACTGCGGCATGGCGCCCGTCGCATTGTTCTCATTAACTCTCACCTTGAGAATCATCATTTCCTGACCGAAGGCATTGAACTCGCCCGCCGCAGCCGGTCACTGGGTAAGAGTAAAATTTTGCTCACCAGTTGGGGCTACTTTGTGAAAGACTCAACACTCGATACCATCTTTGACGGTAACTTTCCAGGCTGGGATCCGGAACACGCCGCAGTGGTGGAAACTTCGGCCATGATGGCAGTTCGCCCGGACATTGTGGACATGGATAAGTTACCCAATGAGGCAGCCCCCCGGTATCCGAAATATTCCATTTTTCCTACGCCCGATGACGTGGTTACTCATAACGGAGCGCTAGCCCCGGCGATCGGCGCTTCCGTGGAAAAAGGAGAGCAGATTCTGGCCGATGTATTTGCCGGATTCGCCGAGGCATTTGCGGCTGAGTTCAGCTTAACTTCACAGGCAAAGGAAACAGAATGAGCGAAAAGATAGAGTGGTTGCTGAAGATGCTGGATCGGGCCCACAATGGTCCACTTCTGCCGCAAGACGATTGGGACCTGGATATCATTCCCGCCAAAGTGGCCCAGCGGCTGGCTGCACGCGGGCTGAATAAGACGTGCGACCGGGCTAACCCGGTCAACTGTGACGATAGCCTGGCGGACGAGTTCTACCAGGCCGGGCTCGAATTAGCGTTAGAAACCGGTTTCTACTGTATCGACACCGAACGGGTCATCAAGCTCAGTGAGGAGGAAATTGCGGATGCGATTGCCACCCAGCCTACGGAGGTCACGCTAGGGCGTGGCACCGACACAATTGTGCGACGCTCGCGCCAGCCGGAAGATGGGCAGCCATCGATGTTTACAGCATTGGTGGGAACGCCGCTATCGGAGGATATCTACCTTGATGTCACGACGGCAATCGCAGCCATACCAGAGATTGACCAGTTATCCGGATGCACCTTGGCGACAGTACACGGCCGGCCCGTCGTGGGTGGGACACCCTATGAGACCGTCGCGGCGAGGTGGGAAACGACGTTGAAGAAGGAGGCGATCCGGCGGGCCGGGCGACCGGGACTGGCCTTATCGGCGACGCAGACAAGCCCGACCGCTTATGGGTTGTTGGCCAGTTTTGGGATGCCGGGAGGGCACGATCCGGCGGTGGATTTGCCCTTTGCTCTGGGCCCGGCAGAATTGAAAACGGCATTTGACACCATCCATAAAGTGATCCACGCTCATCAGTGTGA
>JBFGLD010000830.1:0-3661 GCA_041576335.1 Anaerolineae bacterium
CCGCTATTACATTGCAAACCGCTATCCCAGTGGCTTCCCGGCGGGTGCGCCAATGGATTTTTTTGATCAACTTATAGCCGAGGAAGCGGTAGAACTTGCGGAAACAATCCTGGGATTCGTTGGACCTCAACTTTAGCCTATATGCCCATAGTGAAGCGGTAGGCCGTTTTGTCGAGCGCGTGACTCGAGAATTGCAGCCCGTGGCCCTGATCCTGTTCGGCTCTCTAGCCAAGGACGATTACCACGAGGACAGTGACGCTGACTTTTGTGTGATCCTGGCCAAGTCCCCTGCTTCTCCTTATGAAGGTTACGACCGCGTGGTCGCTTGCGATCCGTCGGGTGTCGTGCAGCCCCTCGTCTATGGCCCAGACCAGTTTCGACAGATGGTGCACCAGGCCAATGGACTGGCTCTGGAGATCATGGCCGATGGCCTATTTCTGGCCGGCGAAGAGAACTTTCGACAAGAGATTGAGCAGTTAGCCGAGGTGACCCGACAACGCCTCGGTATCGAGCGCACTGCCACCGGGTGGCGCATCACCCAAAATTAAATTTTTGCCCAATAACAACTAAACCTCTTACGTCAAAGAGCGATCGTTTGATCACTCTTTTTTGGTCTCAATAAGATGCGACTTTTGTCACATACGTTTGTGAAAAATTTTGCTATACTAAGATCCAGACGTGGAAAAGCACGCACGCTAAGGCAGTGAGGTTAATGAGCTTGGATTACTTACCAAATATTGATGCGGACAAGTGCATTGGCTGCGAATTGTGTGTCAAGTTGTGCCCGAATCAGGTCCTAGCCGTCAAAAACGATATCGCAGTCATCGCCGACCCAGCCGCCTGTGATTACAGCAGCGCATGCCAAGAAATCTGCCCGACTGAGGCCATTAGCCTTACTTACATAATCGTTTTTCAGCGAGAACCTAATCGTAACAGGAAAGGAGGAGTGTATGGATCGAGTCGAACCGGTTAAGTGGGCCCACCTCGCACCTCTCAGCCGTCAGGTCGAGACATTGCGCTTATCCACCGGCTTAACAAAAAGAGGCAAAATGTCATCAAAACAAAATGACAAACGTCACTATCTAATCAATAAGGAGATAGAGTATCATTAATATTTGAAAAAGCTAAAGATAGCGCCTCTTAAGCGCATCCAATTAACTCTGGCTAAACTATATCAAGGAGACAAGCCGTGAAACGTAACATATTAATCTTAGTCATAATCACAATTTTGATTGCGGCCGGCTGTAGCCTGGTGCCGCAAGCGCCGGAAGCACCGGCTACAACTGCTCCCGGCGCCGATGCGGGAGCAGTCGTTGGGCCGGGTGGAGCGGGACTCAGTGCCGACGCCGCAGCCATCGCCCAAGCGCGCAATCTGAGCCCTGACGACATCACCGCTGCCCTAAAAACCTACGTCCCCACCGGGGTCCACGATGAATACGTCATTTTTGCGTCAGGCGGCCACGGCGGGCAGATCCTGGTGATGGGTGTGCCGAGCATGCGCCTCCTAAAGGTCATCGGCGTCTTCACCCCCGAACCCTGGCAGGGCTGGGGCTATGGCGTGGGCAACAGCGTGCTGGATGAAGGCAATGTTAATGGCAAAGAAATTCGCTGGGCCGACACCCACCATCCTGCCCTCAGCGAAACTGAGGGTGACTATGACGGCCAATTCGTCTTTATCAATGACAAGGCCAACGCTCGCGTGGCCGTGGTTGACCTGCGCGACTTTGAAACCAAGCAGATTGTCAAAAACCCCATAGCCGTGAATGACCATGGCGCCACCATGGTCACACCTAATACCGAGTATGTCATCGAAGGGGGACAATATGGCGCGCCGTTGGGCTGGGAGTATGCCCCCATTTCTGATTATAATGAGAAATATCGGGGCCAAGTAACCCTCTGGAAATTTGACCGCGAGCAAGGACGCATTGATAAGGACAATTCATTTTCAATTGAATTGCCCCCTTACTGGCAAGACCTGTGCGATGCGGGTAAGCTGGTCAGCGATGGTTGGTTCTTCTGCAACTCCTTCAACGCCGAGCGGGCCACCGGCGGGGTTGAAAAAGGTAACCCCCCCTTCGAAGCAGGCGCTTCCCAAGGGGATACGGACTATATGCACATCTTTAATCTGAAAAAGGCCGAAGAGGTGTTCAACGCCGGCAAGACCATTGAGGTTAACGGCTTCAAGGTCATCAGCATGCAAACAGCCATCGACGAGGGCATTCTTTACCTCACCCCTGAGCCAAAGAGTCCCCACGGGGTAGACGTCAGTCCTGACGGTCAGTTTTTGGTTGTATCCGGTAAGTTGGATCCCCATGTCACCATTTACAGTTTCGAAAAAATCATGGCGACGATCGACGCCAAAAAGTGGGATACCGACGATTACGGCATTCCGGTGCTGGCTTTAGATGACGTTAAGGAAGCCCAGGTCGAGGTGGGGTTGGGACCGCTCCATACCCAATTCGACAATCAAGGCTATGCCTACACCAGCCTCTTTCTGGATAGCGCCGTAGCGCGCTGGACAATGGGTGGTGATTTTGCCGACCTGCACCCCGAAGAGCCGTGGCAGTTGGTCAGCAAAATCTCCGTACATTACAACATCGGACACTTGCTTACCGCCGAAGGCGACACCGTCAGCCCCGATGGCCGGTATCTGGTAGCGATGAACAAATGGGCCATCGATCGCTTCCAAAATGTGGGGCCGCTGCTGCCACAAAACTTCCAGCTCATCGACATCGACAATACCGGCGAGAGTATGCAACTGCTCTACGACGCGCCTATCGGCGTTGGCGAGCCGCACTACGCCCAGATGATCAAAGCTGACAAGCTGAGCCCCTGGGAAGTCTACCCTGAAATTGGTTGGGACCCGCACGAGAACGCCGTCTCACCCAATGCGGTTCAGCCCGGCCAAGAGAAGATTGTACGCGATGGCAACAACGTCGAAGTCTTTATGACGCTGGTTCGCTCCCATTACACGCCGGAACACGTGGAAATTAAAGAAGGCGACAACGTGACCTGGCACATTACCAATATCGAGCGGGCGTATGATGCCACCCACGGCTTTGCCATCCCGGCCTATAATATCAACATCAGCCTCGAGCCGGGAGAGCATCAGACTATTGAGTTTGTTGCCGACCAGCCGGGTGTTTTCAGCTACTACTGCACCGAGTTTTGCTCGGCCCTGCACCTGGAAATGAAGGGCTACATGCTAGTTGAGCCAGGCGCAGGCTCCAGCGCGATGCTGGAGAAGTAACACCACCTATGCAAGACGTAGTGCGTAGTACGCAGAAAATAATAATCAAATACGTGCTACGCACTACGTTTCGCCAAGAACAGTAAGAGCAAAAAAGAACACGAATTCCGGAATTACAGGTTGAGGTAAAATTATGATGGCTTCAGATAAATTTCAGCAAATCGTTGGGCCTCGTGTCCCCGCCGAAGTAATGGCTGCCAACCGCATGCGCTATCTTTGGCCTACAATCTGCCTGGCCAGCGCTGCCATTTTACTCATCATCTCCATCTTTTTACCCTACTGGAGTTTGGTACTACACGCACCCCAGTATCCAAAGGGATTGGTCGTGAATGCCTACATTAACCACTTGGAAGGGGATGTAAGTGAGATTGATGGCTTGAACCACTATATCGGTATGCGCCCCCTGGGTGA
>JBFGLD010000831.1:0-3659 GCA_041576335.1 Anaerolineae bacterium
CCCAAAACAACGGCTGGCCTATGCCCGTCGCTTACGAAAACTCGACCAGGCGGCAGAGCCGGTGCGCCGGACCTATCTGCCCAAGTCTGACGGCGGTCAAAGGCCGTTAGGGATACCCACCATGTTGCAGCGAGCCTATCAAGGGTACCACCAACATTGGTGCGCTCATGTACGCTAAGAAATGAGCAAATTGGCCTGATTTTCCCTCGATTGCCGAGAAAAACCTCCTGGAAGCTCAATTTCAGACGAAATTGGTCCAAAACAAACAACTTCCAGGAGGTTGAACACCGGCTACAATTTGGCCTAAATGCGAACCAAATTGGGGTTCAAAACATACTCGCCGTACAGAATGATATTCTCCCAGCCAACCGGACTGATGTGTTCAAGCAGCGATAGATCAATACCTGCTCCCTCCGGATCACATTCTTGAATGACTCGATTGATTTCCTTGGCCTGCCAGTAGATGATCGAGGCCATAATCAGGGTCAGACAGCTACTCGAATTTTTCTGTTCCTGCAAATCACGGTTAGCAATCTTGCCTTGTTTGCCGTAAGCGACCTCTCTGGCCAGGGCGTGCATTTCTTCCCCTTTGAGCAAGCCCCGACGTATTCTTTGCCTTTCCAACGGATCAGACATAAATTTCAAGATGTGTTCAGTTTTGAAAACACGGCCTAGTTCGCGGTTGGCCCGGTAGAAGTGAATTTTACCGCTGTAGCCGACCAGACGTTTCAAAGCGGTCGATGCGGTGGCGTGGCCACTTTCCAGCGAGGCATAGAAGTGACCCATCCGATCCCATTGGTCACAAATCCAGTCCATATGAATGAGCCGGTCGCGGCGACCTACCAGCACTTGCAGAGGGCCATAGTCCTTGTCCTCATCAATGCGATAGATCCGTTGCTTTTTGAGCCCCCGAATGCGCGGCGCGAAGCGTCTGCCTAACATAGCAAAGGCGGCAAAATTTGTCTCGGTGTACCCATGGGTATCGGTGTAATGCTCTTCCAAAGCTAAATCACTCTCGTTGTAAAGCAGGCCATCCAACACATAAGCCGCATCTCGATCGGTACATTCGATGACGGTACTGTAAAAGGGGGCATAGTTATCGGCGATAAAGGAATAGAATTCCAGGGCGTAATCATTGAGTTTGTGACTGTAGGTGCGCTGCAGCACCCGACGATTGAACCGAAAGCGTTGGGCATCACTACTTGATGTTTTGCCGGCGCCCCAGGTTTGACTAACATCCAGGTGGCTGATAGCATTGACCAGTTGGGCTAAGGCCTGACGCTGGGTTTCTTCTGAGAGTTGCCAATCGGTGATGTTCTTGATTTGATGATAACTCACCCCTTGGGTTAAGCGAGCCATCGTGAAGGGGCCAATATTGCAGCCGTGGGCCATCACACTGGCCAAAATCGCACATACATCCTGCGCTTCACGGGTTTCGACTTGGCCGGGCAGCAAAAAGTGTTGGGTGAAGGCCAAGTCATTATCGACCTCAATCAGAAGCTCGGGTAATTTCACCACTCGCAGATTATCAGCGAGCCAGTCCTTGAGGTCATCTAGTTTCTGTTTTATCTGAGTATCTAGCTTCTCGGTGGGATCAACCGACAACTGCCAGCCGTTCTCTCCGATACTGGCATAGGTATTGTCTGGAAGCTGGGCCAAAAACTCATCATAGGCGCGGTTGAGCCGCTGGGTCAGATACTCTGGGACATCTTTAGCCTGATCCGGAAGCCCAGCCCGTTTGAAGAAATCTTTCCGCATCGCTTGCCACTTGTTATCCAGGATAAAGAAATCATCAAAGCGGCCAAATCGTTTGCTGTCGCCGACATACACATTCCCAGCCTTAATCTCATCCCGAATGACGGTCAGCAAGGCACATTCCCAGGCGCGTTTACTGAGGGCGCCGTCGTCAGCTTCGACAAAAGGCCGTAACTTTTTGGGGATGAAGCCGAGGGGAGCATCGTCAGGGAGCTTCCGTTTGTTTTCTTCATTCAGCTCACGGAGTACCTCAATCCCTTTGACCAAAGAAGATTGGCTCCCTTCTTCAAGATTAAACTCCAGATGTTCTAGCAGCGCCGGGGCAAATTGACGCACATAGCTAAAGCGCTGGGTCACCAGGTTGAAGACGTGGCCATATTTGCCGTTCAACCAAGTATCAACCGCCTCAATTTGAGCCGTCAACTCATCTTTGTTGACCTGGCTAAACAGCACTTGCCGCAGGTCAGTATCCGCTACGGTCTCATCCAAAATTACTTGTCCCAGTGCTTGTAAGGTGAGGAGCGATGTTCGCAACATTTTACGGCGGCGCTTGGTCTCCTCATCAATCTCATTCTGGGCCCGGTTATAGATGCCGGTCATCAGTTTGTCGTGCATATCGACCATATGGTCAATCGTATCCTGGTAGACTTGGCGTAAAAAACAGGTCAAGACCGCATAACGATGGTTGGCCTGGAGCCGGCGCAGGCGATCCGCCGAACACCGCTGGGCATACCGGGTGAGTGCGCGTTGATAGTTGTTGTTCAGCCAACTCAGATCCACCGCCAGAACGCCGGTAGCTTGAATACGTTCCAGTTTCTTGACCAAACGGTTCATGGCCGGCGGCGAACCGGTTCCGGGAGGCTGTTTCAAGCTTTGGAACAAAGAAACACGGCTCTCATCCACCTGCAACAAAGCATCCAAACTCTTCACCATTTCAGCGGGGAGGGCCTCCGTCAGGCGTTGAAAGATATAGTCTCGCGCCTGAGCGCGTTGGTTTCCGATCAAACGGCGTAAGGTAATATCGGCCGGTTGCAGGATGCTCTGATCTTGAAGAAACTGTTTAGCTTTGGTCAGAAGCGGGCCGGGTTGCTCTAACCGGGAGGCTTCTTCAAAGAGAAACTGCTTCAAGAGATTACTTTCCGTCTCGCCAAAACGACGCAGCCCCAGATACGCTACAATCTGGGGCTGATGTTCGGCGATCGTCTGGCGACGCTGCTGATAATCCTGGATCAGATCAGCCGAAATATCCACCTGGAGACTGACGAAGGTCAAAATATCCTCCACCACCTCAAAGGGTTGTTGGGTGGGAAACCGATTGGCCAGCCGCACAAAGGCCAATTGATAGGCAAAGCCCAGCCGGTTGTGAGCTCGACGGCGGGTGTTGATCAATTCAAAATCCTCCGTCCTAAACTTGGCCCTGCGGACCAACTGCTCGTGTGAAAAAGATAGGGTTGACATAGAGAAACGCTCCTTTGTTTTTATTAGTATAGAAATCAGATAGGATTGATTTCTTTTTACTATTGTGATATAAAGAAGCCATCAAACCCCCTTTCTTTTTCTATCGCAAATCGAGGAACCTATGACGGTCATTGGCTATATCCGGGTCAGCAGTGACAAGCAGGATCTACAGAAGCAAGAGCATCTGCTACTGAAGTACGCCCAGCAACACGACCTACAGATCAGCGAATTCATTAAGATCGAGATTTCCTCACGCAAGGACACTAAAGCACGACGCATTGATGAATTACTGTCCAGATTAAACCGGGACGATGTTTTGCTCGTGGCGGAGTTGAGCCGACTAGGGCGCAATATGTTTGAGGTGATCAACATCATCAATCGGTTGAGTGAAAACGGGGTAAAGCTGATTTTTGTTAGACAACCGGAACTCTCCACAACGGGTCCGC
>JBFGLD010000832.1:0-3656 GCA_041576335.1 Anaerolineae bacterium
CCGCTGGCAAGTCGTAGCCTCGAGCTTGGCAATTTTGGGCCTAGGGCAATGGCTGTTCATTAACACCTCGCTCGTGTGGCAGCAGGTTCTCTTAAGCGGGCTGATGGGGTTAATGATCGGCGCCAGCTTTCCCGTAGCGATTGTGATGGCTCAGGAAACCTGGCCGCATAGCGTGGGCGTGGCCTCGGCCCTGGTGATGGGCCTGGGCTGGGCCCCGGGCGGCCTGGGGGCCTGGGTCACCGGTCTCATCGCCGACCAATCCTCACTGAATTTTGGGCTTCAATCGTTGATTTTTCTCCCGCTCCTCGGCGCTGTGGGGGCATTGGCCTATGCCCTACTGCCACACGGCCAAGCAGTTGATGCTCCGATTAACTGAGCAGGCCGATTTGCGCCAGCGCTTTCAGGGTAATACCTAGCCCCACAACGGTGATAAACAGCGCACTTGCAGCGGGCAGAATTTGGAACAGACGGCCACGCTTGACAAACGGCCCAACCGGCAGGCCCTGCCCGGAAAATCGATCAAACACCTGCCTGGCTTGAACCCAGACCACTCCGATCGCCGCTAGCACGCCGGCTAAGCCCAAGCTAAACGTAATAATTAGTACCAGCCCAAAGCCAATTCGCTGCAGGGCAATCGCGCTGAGCATGACTACTAAGGCCGATGGACAGGGAATTAATCCGCCCGAAATACCCAGCGCCAACAAGCCGCGCCAGGTGATTGGGGCGTTATCAGTGCCGGGCGGTAGGTGACTATGGCCGGGGTCAGGGTCGTGCGCATGGCTGTAATCGTGGACATGATCGGCGTGCCCAGCGTGATGATCGTCGTGATCATAGGGGTGACGATGATGGTGGTGGTGGGGATGACGATGGTGGTGGTGGTAGTGGCCGGGTGTGCCCCTCACAAGGCTGGTGAGCCGCCCGCGAAATAGCGATAATCCAATGCTGACCACGAGGATGCCCGAGGCGACGCCAAGCCAGGGATACAGTTGTTCCGGCAAAATAAATCGAGAGGCGAATAAGGTCAGAAAATGAGCAAAAATTGACCAATTTCTGGCCTTCAAAGTGGCCAGCAGACCGTGGTAGACTGCATTCATTAATGAGAGCCATTCGCATTTATTATTTGACTTAACACAAGCGGCCCGTTCACGGGCGAAACCCTCAAGAACCATGCGAGGCAGAACATAGAAGGTCATTATTTAGGAGGAAACGTTTATGGCCAGGCTAAGAATGAAAAATCTCTACCAAATGAACCCGATGTCCACAGCAGAGTTTATGGCCAAGATGCTAGTTTACACCGGATACGTGCTACTGGCGGCCCAACTGATTTTGATAGGCTTTATGGCCAATTTCATTGTAATGGGCACGCCCGCTCTGTTTGAGGCAGCCCGTGTCATCATGAAATTCTAAATGAGCCAAATGTTGTTCGGCTACGGCGCTAGGGATAAAAACCGAGGTCGTTCCGAAGTTTTTTAAAGAGTCGGGGGGATCCTATGAAACAAAAACTGACCAATTCAATGTATAGGTTAACCAAAGGATGCAAGCAGGCAGCGGTAACTCGAAATAGTGCCGGTCCGGGGCAGGACATCAACCGAGGAGAGATAGCGCCGGCCGAAGTTCTTTTTGGACGAACGCCGGCCAACAGCCGGCATAATCTATTAAAGCTTTACGAATTTATAGACCTGGCCGGCTAATAGGGATCGCTACCTTCAATATCCGGGGCTGTCCAAAAAAAATCGGCAAATTAGGGGGCCGAATGCACTCCGCCCTCCAGAGATCCTGGACCCACCCTCAATAACCTGTCGTCTGGAAAATTCGTTCCAGTTTCTCCAGTCCAAGTCGTAGCCGAGTTTTGACGGTGCCTAAAGGTGTGTTGGTATACTCGGCAATTTTCTGCTGGCTCATACCCTCAAAATAAGCTAACTCCAAACAGTAACGCTGTTCATTTGGAATCTCGGTCAAAGCCTGGCGTAAGCTTTGATACCTCCAGTTGCGCTCCACAGCCTGTTCGACGACCGTAATCTCTAACTTGACTGAATTCCACAAGGCCTGCTCATCCTCATGCAAATCCATTTCTACCGCTCGAGGTCGGGCTTTTTGCCGCCGCAGCTGGTCCAGACTTTTGTTGCGTGCAATCCGGTAAAGCCAGGCCGTAACGGTCCCTCGCCCGGCATAAGCGCCGGCTTTTTGCCATACTTGCCCGAACGTTTCTTGCAGTAACTCATCTGCCGTAGTATGTTCGTGAACGATATGGATAATACGATCATGCACTATCCGGGCATAACGGCCGAAGTTCAAGCCCCACCCGCAGCGCTTCAACCAGGTATTGCCTGGCTTGATAAATGTTCCCCGGCCTGTACAGCGTATAGCCCAGTGTACTCAGGACCAACCCCCAATTCATTGCGTTGTCTACCCGTTCGGAATTTGGCAGCCCTGTCTCATAATGAGACTTGCTCGGCACAAGCATAACTCAGAGGATTTGTTGGGGTTTTGGAAAGGGTGAGGGCCTTTCCGGAGCAGGTTAGGTTGTCCCCAACCTATAAAAGTGATATAAAAAGTGATACAAATAGGCCAACCCCCTTGAAAAGCGTCAATAAGCTTTGCTAGAATAGAGGGGCATCGCCGATATTAGAAAAGAGGTTTGGCGGCAGGGACGATGTGATCACTTCCAGACCTCTCTTATCAGAAGGTGAGGACAGATGAACGAGGCGCCATCATTTGGAGAAATTGTCAAGGAACGACGAAAGGAGCTAAGGCTAACCCAAACCGAGCTGGCCGGCCGGGTAGGCTGCGCCCCGGTGACCCTGCGCAAGATTGAGTACAACGCCTTGCGCCCCTCGGTCCAAATGGCCGAGCACCTGGCCGTGGCCCTGCAAATACCGGAGGCCGAGCATCTGGCCTTTGTGCGCCTGGCTCGCCGAGAGCGAGAGCCCAGCCCTGTTTCTCCGCTGCCACCGGCCCTGGAAGAAATTGGCCGGGAAGACCTCAGCGGACGCTCAATTAAGGGCTTTGAGTTGGGCGAACGCATCGGCGAGGGGGGCTTTGGCGCGGTCTACCGGGCGGTGCAAGCCACGATTGAGCGCGATGTGGCCATAAAAATTATTCTGCCCAAATATGCCGACCGGCCCGATTTCATCCGCCGCTTTGAGGCCGAGGCCCAACTAGTGGCCCGGTTGGAGCATCCACACATTGTGCCGCTGTACGATTACTGGCGCGAACCCGGCGTAGCCTACCTGGTGATGCGCTTTCTGCGGGGCGGCAGTTTGGATACTATTTTGAAGGGAGGTCCCCTGGCTCATGACACCCTGCTACCGCTGTTGGAGCAGATCTGCGCCGGACTGCACGCCGCTCATCGGGCCGGGGTTATCCATCGTGACATAAAACCGGCCAACATTCTGCTGGATGAAGACGGCAACGCCTACCTGGCCGATTTCGGTATTGCCAAAAATTTAACCGAGTTCAGTGCCGGCATGACCTCGGGAGAAATCGTCATCGGCTCTCCGGCCTACATCTCGCCGGAGCAAATTATGGCCGAGCCGGTCAAGCCCCAGACCGACGTCTACAGTTTGGGGGTGATGCTCTATGAATTGCTGACCGGCCGGAAACCCTTCAACGGGCCCACGCCGGTGGCCTATATTCAACAGCATCTCAGCGAGCAG
>JBFGLD010000833.1:0-3656 GCA_041576335.1 Anaerolineae bacterium
CCAGAATCCGGTCTTCTTCTACAATAGCATCAACCACCACACCAAAACGAAGAACGCCATCTAGGGAGGCAACTTTTTTTCGTTTAGCTGATAATGGCGGTGGCATTCGCAGAACCTGGTCAATGTCCAGGGAAAACGGAAGACGAATGATAACATGATCCGTTTGATTTACCGGAAGAACCTCGGGCGAGGCCGTCAGGTGCAATTCGCCTACCTGGATATTTCCAGCTTCCGGCACGTCTTCACTAAAGTCACGCAGTCTGCTGAGCGTAAAGAGTCTGGCAACCTGATCTTGTGGTAATTCCTGAGGAATGGTTTGGGCGGCGAATAATCCAGCAAGAACATCATTGATCAGGCGCAGTCGGACAGCGCCGATAAAATCAAATTCTCCTTCAGGCAGGCTGTGTGCGATCGGGGTTAGCAGTCGCACCTGAAAGGTAATTTCATTCAGCTTTTCCACCTCTTGTACCAGACGCAGACGCTCTTGCGGTGAAAGCTTCTTGGCCGGAGTGACACGTTTGATTTTTTCTTGGAGTTCCGGCGAAAGCCGAAACCCCTTTGCCTCAAGTTCAGCCAAAGGCGAGGGGGTGGTCAAAACGGTTCCTAAAAGCCCTGTCAATTCATCAATTGATGTTATTTCGGACATTATTACTCCTCCTCTGAGTTGAGGCCGCACCTGGCAAAATCGCCGTATGCGGCCCAGTTGAAGTCGCAACTCCTAGAAATCAGATTTCCGATAGGATGTGGTCGGACGAACCTTGGCCGGTTCTGCACAAGCCATGCGAACGACCTTTGAGCAAACATATAGATGGAATTGTCAGCCAATTACCTTATGTGTTCACCTCCTTGCCAGCATGATGTAGGTTACTTCCCTGCTATGGCCTTTCCGACACTACCCTCGGGATTTGGTTGACGGCTTTTTGGAAATCATTGTCCCTGAACGGCCGCCACGACTGTCACGGAAGCCCTCTAACACCAAGTTGTTCGGCGCAGCTAGTAGGAGGCAAAGTGCGTTTGAAAGACAGGCGTCGAAGTTATCACACAACAGAAATCATACGCAACTGGCTACGTCCGCACCAACCAGAGTTACGTGGCATTCGATATTCATTGCTGTGGCCAGTCCACCACGATGTATTGTACTATTGTAGAGGGTGGATCAGACGGTTCGTAATCTTCGAGTCTTAACCGAATTCCATATCGGTTGACAGCCGCGACAACTAGCAGAGAGTAAATGCCATTATAGTTAGGATGGTCTAACTCCAATCGAAAATATTTGTCTCCGTGAGCATCAAGCCGAATACTGCAGCCTTCACGATTTGTATACAAACAACTCACTCTGCCGTCTACATTATCATAAGCCATCAGCGAACCTCCTGATTTAATTTCAAAATAATTTAAAGACGTGTCACAATCTGGTTTAAGAAAATAGTTAACGCATCATCATGCCCACAACAGCCTCAAGCCATCGTGGTGGAGTTGTGATACTGTCCTCATTGATAATATCATCAATGGTAACGTCCCCTTCCCAGCCCTTCGACTCTGCACCATAATTCAGGGAACTACCAAACGAAAGTTGTTTTTCTTCGCCAAGGAAGTTATTATTGTAAACAATGATTTTGTCACCATCGATTCCACAATTTTCTTTGAGAAGGGCTTTTCGCTCTTGGGCAGTACCCTGCTCCATCAGGTCGCCTTGAGCTGCTGTCATCAAATGATTTCGACCAGGCGGATCATAACCTACATGGTAGAACGAAATTGCATGTCGTCTTTCATAGCCTGGATGTTGTTTATATATAAACCTATTGTTGGTTATGATGTAGTTTGTTCCGAAGTACTCATACTGGGGATCGTTTAAGGGATCTGGACAAGTTGGTTTTCCAGGCGGTGCGGTTGTTGTTCCTGGTTTACAGTCATTGAAAACCGCTATAGTAACAAAGGGACGCGAAACAGGTTCTCTTTGGGGATAAGTACCCGTACTTAGAAATTGACATCCACTTACAATACCATATTCAACATTATTGCGAAATCTCACGTAGTCGCCTGAACAATCTTCAAATGAACAATTATTTACCCTGATGTGATGACAATTATTACTTATGTACATCATGTGAGCATGAGAATCAGGCCCGACTCTTTTGAATGTGCAGTTTTTAACTATAACTTGCCTCGTATCGGCTCCATCCACCCCTATCGCAGCATATTCTGTATTCGGCAGATCAAACCAGTGACAGTGTTCAATAAGTATATTCCGGCATTTGTTGCCCAAAAATAGAGCGTAATTGTACCTTCCTACACCCTTAAAACTCAGGTTCCTGATGATGATATTGCTGGCGTTTCTGATACAGATCGTGGATTGGGTATGCTCAGGGTCATCAGGCGGTAATAAATTAAAAACCACCCCGTTCTCTGATTGACCCTGGAGAATTAACTGATGTGATGGATGGCTATAACCTTGGAAACAAAGAAGTGATAAGTAATCTCTAATACAGAGACAGGCAGGATCGCCAGCATATTCGCCATTCAGAAACGCAACATTGACATGATCAAGCTCTAAGGAGGCAGTGACTGTTTTCCGCCAAAAGCCTTGCTCCGAAAAGTCCAGAAAGCCTGCTGCGTCAACTTCTGACAAACCATTACCATTACCTTGTGCCGTCGGAGCTACATAAAGCAATCGAGTCATGTGAGAATACCCCTCCGCAGGAAAATAAATCTCTACGTATGTGTGGGAATGATTTTCTTAGTCATTCAGCCGCCCAACGGCTTGCGTTACTGGCGGCGGGTCGTGAAACTGTCCAAAAATGCCGCACCGTACCCGCCGTCCAGTGCACGCTGTGTTAGGTGCGGGTTTGTTTAGAAGCCTCACCATTAAATTACATCATTGTCTCTATGCTCATTGTGGATCGGGCCACAAGAAAGTGTACACATTTGGAAAGAAATTCCCCCACACTTATAATAGATAATCCGCTTTGTCACAATCAAAATATCACTCAGGTTTTTTCTAGCTTCATAAAGAGGCTGACGACAATGATGTCACGAATTAGCCATTTAATATTGGCACTAATCTTAGGGCTATTCTTGTTATGCCTGCTATTTGTCTTGCCTGTCAGAGCAGTTGACTTGACCGTACTTAATACTAATGAGAGCGGGGCGGGTTCGCTAAGGCAGGCCATTGCAGACGCCGGGAGTGGTGATACTATCTTCTTCGACAATAGTCTCACCGGTCAAACCATTACTCTAACTAGCGGTCAATTACTCATCACAAAAAATCTGACTATCAGTGGTCCCGGAGCAAATCTGCTGGCCATAAGCGGAAACAATGCTTCGCGCGTTTTCTTGATCGCCTCCACCACGACGATTAGTGGGGTGACGATTAAGGAGGGCTCAGCCGGCGGCGGCGGTATCTTCAACGACGGTACCGTAACCCTGATCAACAGCACCGTCTCTAGCAATACGGCCACCAGCTTCGGCGGCGGTATCTTCAACGACGGTACCGTAACCCTGATTAACAGCGCTGTCTCTAGAAATACGGCCACCAGCTTCGGCGGCGGTATCTTCAACCAATTTGGCACCATAATCCTGACCAACAGTACCATCTCTGAAAATACCGCTGACGGCGCCAGCGGTATTTACAACGCCGGCGGGACGGTGGCCCTCGA
>JBFGLD010000834.1:0-3654 GCA_041576335.1 Anaerolineae bacterium
GAAAAAAGAGACACCGTCACCGGCTCGGGCGCGGGCCAGGCGATAGGCCAGTAGCTGGTTGAAATGGCTACGCCCAGCCGGTGACCGGCCGGAAAAGCATAGGCCGTATCGTTCAACTGCACGCGTATTTGATACCGCTTGCCGGGTACTAAGGGCCTGGGTTGTTCGTGGCTCAAGCGGTGGGTTAGGTTTAACAGGCCATAGGTTACCCGGGTCGAAGCCCCATTGGGCCCAATATCGTTAAGCCGGACCGCAATAAATGCGTTGGGCCGATCGACGGCAAGCTCCAGGGCAACAACCGGCGCGCCCCATATTTCCAGACGGTCGGAAAGCGGTTCGGTATTAAACGTGAGCGATTTACTATCACCCTCGCGTTGATCGGTCGGCATTTCTCCTTGCAGACCAAAACCGCACCACTCACCGGCCGACAGCCCCACCGTTTGAGGCGAGCAAAAACTCAGCTGTTTCTCCGGCGCGGCTTGGTCGTCCAGCCGGTTCTCATTGAGGATAAACCGTTTGGGATGGATTCGCGGCGATGGCCAGGTGCGCTCGGCTACCCAGCGTCCCGGCCGCGTTGCGTAGAAGGGCTGCGGCGGTACACTTTCCTGCATCCACACCCGGTATACCGGCTCATCCATTATTCCGGTATCGATCCCCTTTAGCCAATGATCCCACCAGCGCAACGTCTCTTGCAGAAAGCCAATGGCCGGTCCGGGAACGCCGTTGTGCGGGTAGAGATGCGCCCACGGTCCGACCAAACCTTTTTGCGGTGAGGTCAACCCCCCCAGCAGTCGGGGAATGGCGTTAGTGTAAGCGTCTGCCCACCCGCCTATCGCATACACGGGACATTGAATCTGGCTGAAATCTTCGCAAACCGAGCCGTGTTTCCAATAAGCGTCCCGTCGTTGGTGTTGGAGCCATTTTTCGGGGAATAAGACGGTATGTTTAAGCCGGGCCAGCCATAACTCGCGCCATTGTTCCCCGGCCAGTTCCGGATCCGGTGGATAGGCATTGTAAGCCAACAGGACAGACCCCCAAGTTAGGTTTTCGTTGAGTAAGCAGCCTCCCATATAGTGGGCGTCGTCGGCATAGCGGTCATCTGTAGAGCAAACGCTGATGACGGCCTTGAGTTCGGGAGGGCGCCGGGCAGCAATTTGGAGCGAATTGAAACCACCCCACGATTTTCCCATCATCCCGACCACCCCACTGCACCATGGTTGAGCGGCGAGCCACCGAATGACTTCAACGCCATCATCCTGCTCTTGCGCCAAGTATTCGTCGAGAAGCAGCCCATCCGAGTCGCCGGATCCTCGAATATCTACCCGCACCGCCGCGTACCCGTGCCCGGCAAAATAGTGGTGCATCGGCTCGTCCCGCTCCCGGGTAAAATCTCGCTTACGATAGGGAATATACTCAAGAATGGCCGGAACGGGTGACTTTTCAGCATCCACAGGCAGCCAAATACGTGCAGCCAGGCGGCAGCCGTCCGACATTGGAATCCATAGATTCTCAATCTCGCGCACCTGGCGTGGAAATGACTCGACGATATTCATCTTTTATTATGCCTGCATTTGTTTGGCTTTTGCACCATTGATCCTATGACGACGCCGGCGTAGTTTTTGAGTGGGCCAGAACCTTACTGCCAGCCGTTGCCGAGCTTCAATGCCTACGTCGATATCCCAGCAATTCACAATTGCCAGCCGGAAACCACCCGGCGGCATGGCATGTGCCTCCGGCGGCTTATCTTCGTGAAACGGTATTTGAATGCTTGAGATCTGTGGGCGGCCGAGCAGTTCTTCGATAAGGTCACGATCTACTTTTTTGTAGGTCAGGCCGTGTGCGCCAAACAGAACGACGCTGTATCCGGTGTGCCGATTCTCATCGGCGAAGGTCCAGCGTTTGTGCTGGTAAAGTTCAACCAAGCTATCGCACCAGCCGGGACCATACAAATCGACCCATTGGTCGCTCATCCTCAAGTGGCACTCAATAATTTTAGTGCCGATGGTCTCGAAGTTAACGATGCCTGAATAGCCTTTCATATTTCGGCGCAGCCATTCGCCACAATAAGCTTCAATCTCCGGACGCGACTCGGCCAGGATGGTCCAAAAATCGAACATCCCGTCGCCAATCGACTTGCCAATAGCGTGTCGCGACCATACCGGCTCTCCATCTACAATGGCGAAGTCCGAGCTAACATGTTCGCCTGTGAGCAGCGGCATCCACATATGACCGGGTGCTTGTTCGCGCTCGTATTGGGCCGGAGTATCGATGATCTTACTATCAGTGCCCATACCCTTCATATTGTAAATCGGTTTGCTAAATACGGGAAAGAATGGCGGAGTTAACCCGTGAGGGGCGTGAGATAACCCCTGTGTATCACAGATCATGAGTTTATTGTAGACCCAGCGGTGCTGGGGATAAAGTTGATAGGCATCTCCATCATCTGTCGGAATAATTAAATTGTCGGGGCAGGTAACGCTCTCAAAATATTGATCCCGCCAGGGATCGCGTTCTAAGATTGGCATAAGTAAGTCTCCTGGACCACGAAAGGTCTATACTTTAGAAACTGATCTCCCAGGGAAGTAGGCAGCAGGGATCAGGCAGTATATCCCTTTACTTCTTACGCCGACTCCCTGCTTCTGACCTATTACAGCGGAAGTTTGATTTTTCTTTCGACCGGTTGGCAAGGCTGCAACTTGAGCTATTCTACTATAATTTAGATCTAGCTACAATTAATATTGTGTTCATGATTAGGCCATGACATCCCACGCCGCCGGTAACTTGAATGGATCGTTATTTCTACAGGCTCAATACGGTTTTAGATTAAGCTTATTTGTGGGGTTGCGATATTGACAATTTTACCCCAAATGTTGTATTGTATTTCTCGCAATACAACAAAAGTTTCACGGGTAATATTTGCCCGGAAGAAAGGTGACAAGTGCTCTTGGGGGCGGAGTGAGCTTGATTTTGGCTCCATCAGCCGGGGTTCAAACTGACTTAAATAGTTGTTATCTGTCCTTCCCGGAAAGCGTGTCCGTCCCATCAACGAAAGAGTAAGGTGAGCTATCGTAGCCTTGTTATGTTTTTGTGTTTTTCATGTTGCGATGGTTTACCTGGCGCTTCATGTAGTTAGGCCACACTGGCCGGGATAATGGCAAAAAAATGTGGCTGCGCCGTACCCTAAACATTCAAAACGTACGATGTCATAGACGCGGCAAAAAGACCCAATTGACGGCTTAGCTGCGTCCGGACCCGTTTGAAACAGGATTCATAGCTTTTTTCAACGTCATTTATACATCAAAATGGGATAATTAGGTGGCGTTTGGTCCTCAAATACGCCTCGTCACATAATTAAAAATGGAGCTCTATTAAGGAACTACTCATGAGTACGAATGTTGCGTTCTGTCCCGAGTGTGAATATCGTTTCAAGCTAAGTAGTCGTCCCCACAAAGGTCAGCGAATTCTTTGTCCCGAATGTGAAACTAATCTCGTCGTCGCGAGCCTGAATCCGGTCGAACTGGAGGTAGCGATGTTCGCCAAGCATTCAACGCCTGCGGAGAAAAAAGCAAATGCCGTAATAGCATATTGTACCGAGTGTGATCAGCCGATTAAACTTGGTGCCCACGCTCGGCAGGGCCAGCAGGTCGTCTGTGA
>JBFGLD010000835.1:0-3651 GCA_041576335.1 Anaerolineae bacterium
ACGGCCGGGTGCAGGCCATCGGCCTGAGCGGATAGCTCGGGATGGCCCCGGTCCATAGCCAGGGTATATTGGGTCAGGTCGTTGGTCCCAATTGAAAAGAAATCGACATCCTTGGCAAAAACGTCGGCCAGCACGGCTGCAGCCGGAATTTCAATCATAATGCCCACTTCAACTGGAGGGCTGTTGAGTTCCGCCTGGATTTCGTCGACCATCCGTCGGGCCGCGCTCAATTCTGCTACATTAGCTACCATCGGAAACATAATCCGCAGCGGGCCAAACTCGGCCGCCCGGAGGATCGCCCGGAGTTGGGTGCGCAACAGTTCCGGCCGGGCCAGACACAGCCGCAGACCGCGCACCCCCAAAAACGGATTTTCTTCAGCCGGCATGGGGACATAAGGGAGCGGTTTATCGCCGCCAACATCGAGGGTGCGGATAATGACCGGCCGGCCTCCCAGGGCCACGGCAATATCTCGATACACCTTAAACTGATCTGCCTCCGAAGGCGCATCGGTTCTATCCAGAAATAGAAACTCTGAGCGCAACAGGCCAACCCCTTCGGCCCCAAAACCAGGGGCCTGTTTGGCGTCGGCCACGCTCCCAATATTCGCCACCACTTCAACCTGGTGGCCATCTTGGGTAATGGCCGGCTCTTTAGCTACCTTGAGTTCGGTCGTCCGCCGGATCTGCTGCTCCTGCTGCAAATCTTTGGCCGCAGCCAGAGCTTCAGGATCAGGGTCTAGGGTCAGGGTGCCGGTATCGCCATTGAGAATGGCGTGAGTGCCATTTTTGAGATCTAATACGCCTGATCCGGCCCCAACGACGGCCGGCAGCCCCAAAGCCCGAGCCAGGATAGCCGTATGCGCATTAGCCCCACCAATGGCGGTGCAAAATCCCAAGACCCGGTTTGAGTCCAGTGAGGCCGTGTCCGACGGAGCCAGATCTTCCGCGATGAGAATAACCGGCTCGCTTGGTAATTCTGAGGCATCATCACCGGCGCCAACCAGGATGCGTAACACTTTATGCCCAACATCGCGTATGTCGGCGGCCCGGGCGGCCAGCAGCTCATCCTGAAGCGCGGCCAACTGGGCGGCCGTGCTTTTGATCGCCTCTTGCCAGGCTCGGCCGGCGCTTTCACCCTCATCGATTCGGTCAGCAGCGGTTTCGAACAGGTCGGGATCCTCGAGGATAGCCTGGTGGGCTTCAAAAATCGCTGCTTCCTCGGCGCCGATGCGTTTTTTTACTTCAGCGTGTAATGATTTTAACTCGGCCATAGCTGTATCAATGGCCTTTTGTAACTCTAATTTTTCCTGGGCCGGATCGGATGCGGGTTTGTCGGGAACAACTATCTCGGTTCTTTGAAATTTGTGTAGAGGACCAATGGCAATGCCTGTTGAAGCAGGCACACCCCGCACAATGCTTTCTTCGCTTACGGGTTCAGCCGGACGGCCGAGTTTTGCTTGCGGTTGACCTTTTAAGGTTACACTGTCTGAGGTTGCCTGGCTATCAACTGTAACCTTTTTCTTTTCGGTCCCATCATCCTGGGACGGGTGCTCATCTCCCAGGCCTTCTTCTATTGCCGTTTTCAACACAGCCAGGGCTTCGTCCTCGTCTGGGCCATCAACCATAATCCGGATTTGACCCCCGCTTTCCACGCCCAGGGTCAGAATTGAGATCATACTCTTGGCATTGGCTTTTTTGGCCCCGTGCTGCAACCGAATATTCGACTTAAACTTCTTGGCAGTATTAACAAACACCTTGGCCGGCCGGGCATGCAGCCCCGACGGATTGTGAATAAGCAGGTCAAGTTCTTTCATAAATGTTCGGTCTCCTTTAGTATTAGCCGGTAGATGGGGGCTGCCTGCGCACAGCATAGGCCTCCCCTATCTATTTTTTCTGTTTGGCGATGTGCTGCAGGCTTGTGACAACGCCTTCGCACTGCGGCTGCTTGCCAACCGTCTAAAGCTCTTCTTCCACCTGCGGACGGGTGAGCCGTTCAATAATCAGCATGGGGTCGGTGGCACGAACGAGCTCTTCAGCAGACTCTTCCTCTTCAATGGCCTCAGCCAAATTAGACAAAATGCCGACGTGCTCATCAGCCGTGGCCGCAATGCCAATTACCAGATAGGCCGTTTCGTCTTCGTCGGCATCCCAGACTACCCCTTCCGGATATTGCACCACCGAGATGCCGGTGCTGTGGATACTGGACTTATCGTCAAATTGGCCGTGGGGGATGGCAACGCCGTTACCGATATAGGTTGACATGGTTTCTTCGCGGGCCAGCATACCGTCTATGTATTTAGGCGCCACGTATCCGCCTTTCACTAACAACTCACCAGCTAATCTGATGGCACTCTCTTTATCTGTTGTGGGCACGTTTAACTTGACAGTTTCTAGGCTTAAAATTGTCATAACGCTACCCAATCCCTTTGATCATGGTATCTTTTTGGATAGCATTAATTATCTTATCGAAGACCGGAATGTTCTGAAAATCACTAAAAGGAATGATAACGGCCCAGGGTGCTTTTTCAACAGCCAGTTTTGCTAACTGTTTATGAACCACAACCACTTGGGCATCTTCGGGGATAGCGCGGGCAGGCGTATGCGCTACTTGCACATCGAGATTGGCTGCCTTTACTTTCTTCTTGAGTTTATTGGTCACCATTAAGCTAGACCCCATACCGGCCTCACAGGCTATCACAATTTTCTTAACTTCAGATCCGCGTACTGACTTTGCCATTATATTCTCCTCAATTTCGCTAGTGTATACGGAGTGTGTCCCAAATTATTTATTTTAGGTTTGGACCGGAATTTGGGACACCCTTCTCCGGATAAAACTTTTTAACTATGCTGCCGGCGACGGAGCAGTGTCAAGTTCAGTCTCTTCCTCGTCGTCCCAGCTCCAATCATCTACATCCTCTTCGGAGGTGAACTCTTTTACCGGGAATGCCTTGAGCAAGACATAACCAACGCCAAACGAGGCCAGTGCGGCCAGCGCAACGCCGCCGAACACGCCAATATGTTGGCCCGGAGGAGTCACGGCTAAATAGGCAAAGATCGAACCGGGTGAAGGTGTAGCCACCAAACCGGCCCGCCAAATGACAAACCAAATGTCAGCCGAAATGCCGCCGGCCCACAGCGCCACCAGCATAATGGGGTGAGCCAAGACATAGGGGAAGTAGATTTCGTGGATGCCTCCGAAGAAATGGATGATGATGGCTCCGGGGGCGGACTGCTTGGCCAGGCCCGTGCCGGCAGCCCAATAAGCCAGCAGTATTCCCAGGCCGGGACCGGGGTTCGTTTCGAGCAGGAATAGAATGGACCGGCCCGTCTCTTCGACCTGAACAACACCAAGTGGAGCCAGGATGCCGTGATTGATGGCATTGTTGAGAAACAGCACTTTGGCCGGTTCAATAAATAGATCGGCCAGAGGCAGCAGGCCAAGGTCAACCAAAGCTTGCACGCCTGAACCCATAATATTTGTCAACCCTTGCACCAGTGGGCCAACCGTCACCAGGGCGAAGACGGCCAACACTGCGGCCATAATGCCCCCTGAGAAATTATTGACCAACATTTCGAAGCCGGTTGACACTTTGTCTTCCAGCAGTTCATCTATTTTCTTCATTATCCAGCCGCTAAGCGGACCCATGATCA
>JBFGLD010000836.1:0-3649 GCA_041576335.1 Anaerolineae bacterium
AAAGGCGTAGTCAAGGGGGGTGCTGAATAAGAGTTGGCCCACCATATCACTAATCAACTTGCTTAAGGGTAGGGCAATTAGAGTACCTACTAGCCAGCTTATAGCACCGATAAAGATACCCTCAAACAGGATGATTTTAAGGATAGCCCGGGTGGCTGCGCCCACAGCCCGCATCACCCCAATTTCGCGGGTGCGCTCCAGCACGTTGATGCTCATGGTGCCCATTAAGCCCAAACCGCCCACGGCGGCCAGCACAATGGCTACAATAACCAGTAAAGCCGATACGATATAAAAAACACCTTCGACGTTTTGCTTGTCCAGTTCAGCCGGGGCCACCAAGGCAACCCGAAAGCCGGCCTGGCTGAGACGGTCTTCGATGATGTGGCTCATTTCGGTTTGATAGGCACCATCGTGTTCTTCAGTGACAACCATGACGTAGTCTGCCTGGCCTGTTTTGCCTAACAGCCCCGAAAGCGTCTCGTAGCTGATAAAGGCCATGGGGGTAACGTTGGCGCTCTGGGCCAGGCCAACCACCTGCCAGGGGCGCTCTTTGCCTTTTATTTTGAGAATAACCTCGCCGCCAATCTTTATGTCCGGGTTGTCTCGCAGGGCCAGGGTATCCAACACAACGGCATTTTCATCACCGGGTTGCAGCCAGCGGCCTTCAAGCAGCGTGGGGTTAATAACTTTGGTATTGGGGTTAGGGGCAAACATGATGATGTTGGCGCTGTTGGTGCCGTCGGGTTGCACCATGCGGGTGGTGTAAAAGCTAAGCCCTTCCGTACTCACTACGCCCGGTACCTCGGCCAGGGCGCGGCCTACTTTCTCAACCCGGTAGGGCCGGCTGAACTGCACTGCCACATCATATTTGTAGTAGGCCAGCATGTTATCCAGGGTGCCGCGCAGCGAGCTTTGCAGGCTGGCAAAGGTGATAAACACGGCGCTGCCCAAAATGAGCGTGGCCAGGGTCAGCAGCAATCGTTTTTTACGGCGAAAGGTATTACGCAAAGAAATTACAGTCGGGCGCGTAACCCAGCGTAACAACGCCCGGGTGGTCAGCCAGCGGTCAATTCTACTGCTCCCAAACTGACCCTTGCCCAAACCTTGGCTGCTAAGGGCTTCCTGCACGGTCAGGCGCGTTCCGGCTAATATGGGAAAGACACCGGCGACCAGCGGCACGATCAGAGCAATGGCCACCTGTACAAACAGGGCCGAGCGCGGTATCTGGAAATCGACAATATCAAAATTAAGCAGCCCGGCTATAAATTGGCTGATATAGAAGGCCGTAATGGCGCCCAGAGGCAGGGCAATAAGTAAGGCTAACAGCCCAAAGGCCAGGACCATAACCATATACATGCGCACAATGTGGCTGGTGCGGGCGCCAAAGGTTTTCATGACCCCAATCTGGGTGACTTGCTGGGTTAAAATGGCCGAGATGGTATTGACCACTAAAAAGCCGCTTAAAATAAGCGACAACAGCCCGACCGCGCCCAGAATGGCTAAAATAGCCTGGATAACGTAACCCACCGGCGGCTGGTCAGGGTTCTGGGTAAGGGTGAACAACACGGTGCGCCCGCTTTTTTCAATTTTGTCCTGAACTTCATTGGTGACGGTTTTAACGTGGGCCGGGTCGTACGCTCCGGCCACCCGGATGTGCATTTCGTTAAAGTCGCGGGGTTCGCCCAGCCACTCCAGCATGTCCATGGTAATGTGGCCGTAGCCCAGCCCGCCCAATACATACAGGGAACCTTGCATATCGTGGGTTAACCCGGCAATTTTTACCTGCCTGATTTTACCGCTGGGCGTTTTGAGGGTCACGGTATCGCCCACGTTGGCCTTGAGCAGCCTCAGCGCCGAGCGTTCAAGCAGGATCTCATGGTTGCCGGGCGGCCAGGCCCCGCTTTCCGGCTTTACAATGGAGACCTTCATATCATTGAAATCAGGGATGGCCACGAGCTGGGTGTTAATCCATTCATTAGGGCCGGTTTGCAAGCGCACCGTGACGCTGCGGCGAGCGTCGGCATCTCCTATCTCGCTCATATTGCGCACGGTTTTTATTAAGTCCTCGTCAAAGGGGGTTAGGGTGAAGATGGTGGCGTGGGCCGGGTTGGTTGCGGCGTAGGTTTGGGCCAGGCTGTCGGACAGGGCCGTACGGGAATTAAGAATAGTCCCCACCGCAAATACGCCGACGGCAATAGAAAGCACCACCAAGGCGGTGCGGCTCTTATTCATCCACAAATCGCGGATAACTTTGCGCCAGCGAGGTCTAAGCAGCATAATCGGCCTCCTTTGATTGAGTAGATGCAGGGGAGACAGGGCGAAGGATCAGGGGTGATTTACACGGGTCAAAATACATCAGGCGCCTATAACTTGATCCATCAGTTCTTCCTTGCCATATAACCATGGCTTTATCTGGTCAAGATTCAATAGCTTTATTGATCCGACCGGGGCATTCAGGGTGCGCTCTATGGCATAATTATAAACTTTAGTCTTCCTTTCGATGATTGCCAGCGTGTCATCATTACGAGCCTCATTCAAGATTATTTTGGCCAGCGTTTCCGATAACGCTTGTCCTATCTGCAACACAATCTCGGCAATGTCAGCCGGGGATTCGCTGGCAAAGGTGCCTTCGGCCATTCCTTGCCCAATGATTTGGGCCAGGAGCGGTATGGTCTTCTCAACCGAAGCAGTATTGACTTTATGCCGTAGAATAGCATTCTCATCTTTGTACCAGATGTTCATGAGGTCCAAGAAAAAAGCTTTATTCTCACCTTTCCAGTCGGCGAGGTCACTAAAAAACCTTTCAAATTTTTCTAGGGCAGAAAGTTGGCCATCTGCCACCAACGGTTCCAGCGATTGTAGCGTTTGCTCAATCATCCGTTCAATCATCGCATCCAGTAAATCCAGTTTGGAGTTGAAATAATGGTAAAACGTCCCTTTGGCAATATCAATTTCGGTGATAATGTCCTGGATCGAGGTCTGTTCATACCCTTTTTGATAGAACAGTCTCTGCGCCACATCAAGAATTTCGCTGCGCCGCACGTCGGGGTCTTTGACGATTCTAGCCATTTTTTGTCTTTCTTTCGCTAATGACCGACCGTCGGTCGGTATAGGGGTATTGTAAATTGATTTACGCATCCTGTCAAGATTGTCAGGGGGTGACATTATTAACCAAAACGAAGGCAAGCCAATGAGTAGTACACGACGAAAGTACACGCGCGAATTCACCCGTGCCGGGGACAGGCAAAATAGAAGCGGCCAAGCTGTCGTACAACAGCGACAAACCGGTCACCGAAATAGCTGAGAGTTTGGGTGTCAGCGAGAGCAGTTTGAACCGCCGGCGGCGTAAGCAGCGGGCTGACCCTGACCAGGCCTTTTCCGGCAACGGACACATGAAAGAACGGGATGAGGAAATAGCTCAGCTCAAAAAGGGACTCAAACAAGGCATAACTGTAAGATTCGCGTTATTGCTCTGTAACGACTATAATAAAAGTTTGTTTCTGCGAACGATTGATTCGCTGCATAATTAGCAAAGCAATTTGCAATACATCATCGGGCTGAGAGTGCGACTTGGCTCAACAGAGTCAAGGAGTACTTCTGGTGAATTTTGAACAATTTTCTTTCGACCAGCGCATCGTCGCCCAAATTA
>JBFGLD010000837.1:0-3642 GCA_041576335.1 Anaerolineae bacterium
CCGGCGAACCTGGCCGGCCTGACGTAACAGCCTGATTTGAACAGCTTCAGCAGTTGGGTGAGTATCATTCGTTTCAGCTAGCATACCTACTATTATAATCCCGTGTTCTTATAACTGAAAGCAAATTTGTTATGAATAATTTGTGACTTACATCCTGGGATTTTACGATTGTCACTAAGTCAATGCAAAATCAAAGGCGAATGTTATATAATCGACCTGTTTTTTCTCCCAGGTGGTCCGAGCAGCAGTTCGCTTCTCTCTATCTGTAACTTCCAACTCAATTCGTCCCGCCAGTATAATCCGACCATCGGTATAAACCGTTATCTTAACTGGGGACATCGACGGCGTTGGCCCAGTAGCGCTGCCAGGTGCAGCGACCTTCGGGACTGTGACCGCCGCCGACGGTGCCAAACCTTAGTGCCCTTGGATAACACAGGATCAACATTCTCGATACGGAAACAGCACCTTTACCATTGAGACGTTGTTGGTGATTTTACGGGTCTTGCAGGGGTATGGAACCGTTCTTAGACGGTAGGCAACGTCCATTATTCTGTTTTATCCAGGAACCGCCGAACCTCTGGCAACGCCACAAATGAAGCCCGTAACTCACCCTCGGGAATGTGTTTGATGATAAAATCGAGAGTGGTGCCGGCTTCTTGGCGGAGGCTGGTTGCGGCAATCGAATTGCTCCGCTGAGTCTCAATTTCAGCTAATGCTGCCAAAATTTGCCAGCCAATACGTCGAGAACCTAAATCATCTGCCTCGGTGCGGGCTTGGCTCAAGGCTTGGTAGGCCGCCTCGATTTTCCCTTGGGCCAGCAAGGCTTGGCCTTTGTAAAAATAGGCATCTGCCAGACCAAGACGTACCCCACTTCGCTGGATGGTTGTAATAAATTGATCGGCGTGATGCATTGCTTGTTCATAGGCCGCCTGGGCTAAGGTTAATTCACAAAGAAGCAGAGGGGTGATTAGGGTTACCGTAGCCCCAATCTGCTTACCGTCCACCTTACTTTTTTGGATGGTGGCTTGAGCCGCTGGCAAATCACCTTCGATAAGGTGGAGCCGGGTTTGGATAGCGTAGGCCAGGTCCGCTAGTCGCCAAAATGCGGGTGTGGTTTCACTTTGCTCAAGTAGCTGATCACACAATGACCGAGTGGCTTCAATGAGACCTACATCGCTATAAATCAAGGCCAGTGACCCCTGAAAATAAGCGGCGACCAGCGGCATTGCATTTTGGGCAAAGTCGGTGGCGGTTTGTAGAATGGCGATGATTTGGTCATAATGCCCCCGTTCCCGATAAACCCAAAGGAGGTTGGCTTTAGTAGCAATTTGGTTCCAAACGTTGCCGATGGATTCCGCTAATGCAGCCCCTTCCTTGCCGGCAGCCAGGGCCTGGTCAAAGTCCCCGACCATACTATACAACAGTCCTGACCCATTCAGACTATCCAGCAGCATAGGGATGTTGCTCAAGGCTCGCCAGCGGACCACCGCCTCTTCCAAATAGATTTGGGCCTGCCGGAATTGGCCCAGCGAGACAGATACCCAATGCAGATCGTTTAGGGTATAGGCTAACGTTTCTTCCAGATTTAAGGATCGAGCCAGGGTCAGGGCGGCTTCACCAACTTCTCGCGCCTTCTCTTCATCTCCTACACCATAGTGGTACATCAACAACATACTCCACAAAGCCCGCGCCTCGGTTTCTTGGTCATCAAGCGTTCGCGCCAGACTTAAGGCCTGCTCGGATAAAATTTTGCCTTGGGCGGGATCATTCAGCGGAGTGGTCGTGGTGAAGAGGATGGCTCGGCCAATGAGGCTGGCGAGAGTCAATCGCTGATCACCCAACCGCTCCCCCAAGGTGGTCATTATCTCGTAATTGGTTACGGCCTCCTCAAAGCGATGGGCTAACTCTAAGGCCCGTCCTCGCAGCCGATAGAGCTGGAGTAGAGCACTGTTATCAGCCTTAGCTTGGGGAGCTAACTCGTGGGCTTGGGCAAAGTGCTTGAGAGCTTCGGGCAAGGCACAAGTGGTCAAAGCGGCCTCCCCCGCAGCTAGGGCGTAGTCAAAGGCTGGTTTGATCTGCCGGGCGGCCAAGGCGTGAAAGGCCAAATCCGCCGGGGGGGCCTCGTCAGCTGTCAAGACGGCTAAAGCGCGGCGATGGTAAATGCGACGACGAGCTTCACCGGCTTCGGTGTAAACGACCTCTCGAATTTTGTCGTGGGCAAAGGTGTAGGGCTGGGTCGCAGTATCAGATTCCAATAATAGACGAGCGTGCAGCAGGGTTTCTAACCCCGCCAATCCCGCCGCCTCATTCAGCGCAGAGACCGCCTCTAACTGTTCAAAGGTAGCCGCTCGCCCTAGCACGGCTCCGGCCAGCAGCATGGCTGTGGCCGTCTCACTCAGGCGACCCAAGCGAGCCAATATTACTTCACGAATGGTTGGCGGTAAAGGTAAGCCTTCTTGCTCTTTGATTTGAGCTAAGGTTGTGGGAACATCAAGGGTTGGGTTGGGCTGTTTAGTTTGATACAACAGCAAGTTGCGTTCGGCCAACATGTGCAACATCTCGGTGATGAAGAAGGGGTGGCCTTGCGTTTCATTGTAGAGCCATTGGCCTAACTGTTGGATAGGGGCATCAGGGATGGTGGTTCCGGCTAACTGGCCGATTAATAGCGTTAGACTGGTAATATCCAAGGGAGGCAGATCGAGACGCAACAAGGTAGCATCGCGGCGCAACCGATTGAGCCATTCTTGCAGTTCAGAGTCGGCCAGCAGAGCTTCCTGGCGCAAGGTGAGTAGGAGCAAAATTGGTGTACCTTGTTCGCTCCAGCGTCGGGTCAGATAGTGGAGTAGGTCCAGGCTGCCTTCATCCGCCCACTGGATATCATCAATAAAGAGAACCAACGGATGCCGCTCGGCCAGGGCTTCGCCTAAACGGGCCACGGCCTCAAAGATGCGGGCTCGGACAAAGTCAGCATCACCACTAAAGGGGGGTGGCAAATCGGGGTAGCGGTCTCGCAGTTCAGGCAGGAGTTGTGATAGTTCGGCCAGCCACACATCGGCCAATAGGTCATCCGGCGCATTTTCTTGCTCCAGCCGGTGGCGTAGGGTTTCAACCAGGGGTTGGTAGGGCAAGCGTCCACCCATTTCAAAGGCGCGGCCTTGCAGGAGGTCGACCCTCGTTTGGCTGACGGCGACCCAAGCCAAAAAGGCCTGACTGAGCCGGGTTTTGCCCAGCCCCGCCTCGGCGATGAGGGTTACAACGTGCGGTTGCTGTTGACAGGTTTGCTGATAGGCGGCAATCAATTGTTGATATTCAGTCGCGCGTCCGACGAAGGGGAGCTCGATTGAGCGGGGTCTGATGGGCTCAGCAGGCCGGCTGAGGCTGGATTGGTTGACAACCACCTCTTGGCGACGCAACCGTTCAATCAAATCCGTCAGATCCGCCGACGGGCGCACGCCCAACTCCTCGCTCAAAACTTGTTTACCCTGCTCATAAACCTGCAAGGCCGCTGAGCGATCCCCGGCTAGAGTATGGGCTTCAATCAAGCGGCGATAGGCCGCTTCATTAAAGGGGGCGTGGGCCACCCAACGGGCGGCACTTTCCACGGCCTGACTATGATGCCCCTGCTCTACCTGCAGCCGAGAC
>JBFGLD010000838.1:0-3639 GCA_041576335.1 Anaerolineae bacterium
ATCTGGTAAAATTGCTAAGCGTGCCGTAGAGAACGTTCATATTGAGTTAAAGAACTGCGCGGTGCCGGAGACGAACCGTTTACCCGGAGTAACCGCGTTCCGGGATATCAGTCGCTATCTGGCGCAGGCACGCGTATTTGTCGCTTGGGAAGCAGTCGGCATTGCTATGGGCGCTTATGAGCATACCCTTGACTACGCCAATAACCGTATTCAGTTTGGCCGGCCCATTACCAGTTTCCAGCTTGTGCAGGATGGGCTGGTAAAAATGCTGGGCAACATCACCGCCATGCAAACAATGTTGCTGCGGCTGAGCCAGTTGATGATCAAACACAATACCGTTTCTCAAGCGCGCGCCTCTTTAGCCAAGGCCTTTTGTGCTGAAAAAATGCGCGAGACGGTCTCCATTGCTCGCGGACTGCTTGGCGGCAACGGAATACTGCTTGAGTACGATGTGGCCCGCTACTTTGCCGATGCCGAGGCTGTTTATTCCTACGAAGGTACCCACGAAATAAATACCCTTATCGTAGGCCGGGCTATTACCGGGCAAAGCGCGTTTGTTTGAGATGCTTGTTGAGTCGTTCACTTTATGCTATTATTGCTGCTACTAAAATATTAATAGCTAATGGCGGCGAGCTGATTTGCAGCTCCATCGATTGAAAAGATGACGCTTAAGTGAATACTCCGTTGCAGATTATTTTTGGGAACCTACTGCACACTTTCTTACGCATCCTGAAGAGGGAAGGAAATGGCGATGAATAAGCAGGAGCGCGTTTATGCAGCCATGGAAGGGCGACCGGTAGACTGTGTACCGTTAGGTCTTTGGCGGCACTTTCATAGGCAGGACCAAACACCCGCTGGGTTGGCTTCGGCAACCCTAGCCTTTTACAATAAGTACAATTTTGATTTGATCAAGCTCACCCCCAGCGACTTTTATGCTATCGAAGATTGGGGGGCCAATATTGTCACGCCCAAGGATGACGACCATCCACCTCAGTTGTAGAAACCCGTGATAAACAAACCGGAGGATTGGCGCCAATTGTCTACGCTGAATCCACGTGATGGCAGTTATGGTCAAGTCTTGGCGGCGATTAAGTTAGTTACCGATCAACTGGGCGAAAAGGATGCTCCTGTCTTGATGACGCTTTTTAGTCCGCTGACCCTGGCCTACAAGCTGGCTAGCGATAAGTTATTTGAACATTTGCGTACTCACCCAACCGATGTACACATTGGCCTGGCCACGATTGCCGAGACTACCAGTCGATTCGCGGATGCGACTATCGAAGCCGGGGCTGACGGTATCTTTTTTGTTAGCGAACTTTCACGCACAGATCTGCTGACAGCAGAGATGTGTCAGACTTTCGTGATTTGCTATGACCTTATTGCCCTGGAACGAGTCAAATCGCAGCCTGTCCCGCTCGTATTGCATCTAAACGGCGCAAACCCTTACTTTAACACGGTCAATCAATATCCGGTCCATGCCGTTAGTTGGCAAAATCGCGACACGCGTCCGACTTTAACCGAAGCCTTGAGTCTCACCGACAAAACCCTCATGGCCGGCCTGAACGGCACTATGCTGACGCACGGCAACCCGCACGAAATTGAGGCTCATATAAGAAAAGTGATTCGACAAATCGGCGGGCTACGCTTAATCTTGGCCCCCACGGACTTTGTACCGACCGATGCACCTTTAGAAAATTTTCAGGCGATTGCAGACACCGATCGCTCGCTTACCACGGCACGTGAAGATTAGTTAGACGCCATTACAAAATGTCGAGCCTCGCCAACGCATAGGAATGCGTCTGCTGCCTTATACTGCAATAAGTCCTAGTTACGATGTGTAAGTTTTTCCACTTGTCCCTCGCGATAATTTTCCACCACGTTTTGAAAAACAACCAAAAGCTCGTCGGCAATGTTTCGCCAACTATAGCGCGGAACCCAAGCCCGCGCCTGCTCACTTAGCTGCTCGCGTAAAACCGGGTATTTTAAGAGCAAAATAATCTTATCGGCAAGGGCCTGCGGGTTGCGGCCAGGTACTAAGAAGCCGTTGTAACCATCTTCAATACTAAAAGATAAACCACCCACGTCAGAAGCCACCACCGGGGTACCGCAGGCCATTGCTTCGATAGCAACCATTCCAAAGGATTCATAGTGGGAGGGCATGACAACCATTTCGGCGGCAGAGTAGTAATAAACTAGGGTATCCTGTTCCTTTGCTCCTCGAAAGGTTATCAAATCGCTAAGTCCTAGCTCAGCTCGGAGCGTCTCCAGGCGCTGGAATTCTGATTGTTCGACTTCAGAGTCGGGGTTTGGGTCTCCGCCAATGACTGACACACAAACATCCTTGACCAGGGCTGGCTCTCTCTTTTTTGCCAGCGCCAGGGCTTGCATCAAGATATCTATGCCCTTTAAAGGCTGAATGCGGCCCACAAATAAGAGCATCCGATGCTGCGGCGGCATCCCAATAAATCGACGTGCTTCCTGTGGATTCATCGGCTTAAAGAGATCAAGGTCTACCCCAGGGGGGGCAATCGTGATTTTCTCAGGCGCTGCGCCATAGAGCCAGGTCATTTGGTTCTTTTCTAGCGGCGTTGCGGCAATGAGCCGGTCAGCAATACGCATAATTTCTCCTTCACAATTCAGCCGCTGCTCTGGTTCGCGCTCAGCCGGACTTTGGGCAGCCCGGTTTTTCATCTCGGCCAGAGTATGAAACATCTGGACAATGGGTACACCCCAGGCCCGGCGTAGTGCAGCTGCCGCAATTCCGGAAAGCCAATAGTGGCTATAAATTAGATCATAGCTCACACCGTCTATTACCGCCTGAGCCATGACACCGGTAACGAATTCATGCAAATGGTTATAAACCCGGTTTTTGTTGTATGGCTTTTCCGGCCCGCCTTTGACATGGATTACCCGGGCCCGCTCGGCCAGCTTGGTAATTCGAGGAATATTGGGGTCTTGAGAACGCGTGTAGATGTCAACATAAATTCCTCGACGGCTAAGCTCACGGCTGAGGTCACGTACGTACACATTCATACCACCGGTTTCCTTGCCGCCTAAGGTAGCTAACGGGCAGGTATGGACACTTAACATGGCCAGACGTTCGATCATAGCTTTCCTTATCCTCCCGCTATCACTCCCTCACTGCTCTGCTAATCTCCAAGTCATAAACCGGCTCCGCTTCTGCGCCGAAGCGGAATTTGTAAACCTCATCCCCGCGCAGAAAATCATAGCGCGGGCGGCCCAATCGTATTGCTTCTTGGATAGAATAAGCAACCAGAACATTACCAGGACTCAGGTGAGCATATTGGTCAGGATCATAACCGGAATTATACAACAAAAATTGATTATCATAATCAAAGCAATAAATCGCAGCAGCTTTGACCCCATTTAACTCCAAAAAGAAAAGTTTAAACCAGCCGCTCTCCACCATCTTGGTGGCAAGGGCGCTGAAAAATTCAACTAATGCGTCATTCCAAAAATTCTCTTTATGTCTGGCCGATTTTTGATGCAGTTCAATAAAAGCAGTCATCGCGTCATTTAAATCGGTCTCGTCGTCAACCACATACCAGCGCGACGACTCGCTTTCCGACTCGAGTTTCCGGATTTTGCGTCGAATTTCGTGCCGTTGTTTTTTGCTGA
>JBFGLD010000839.1:0-3633 GCA_041576335.1 Anaerolineae bacterium
CAAATCGTCGAAATCGGTCCCGCCGAACAGATTTATGCCCCGCCGTACCATCCGTACACCGAAGCGCTGCTGTCGGCCGTCCCCATTCCTGATCCCGCGGCCGAACAAAAGCGAATTCGGCTCGAGGGAACGGTGCCCAGCCCGCTCAACCCACCCAGTGGCTGTCGTTTCCACACGCGCTGCCCTCGTCGAAGTTTGCTGTCGGATGGCGGCCAGATTTGTGAAACCGATAATCCCCCTTGGCGCGATGCCGGGGATGGTCACCGTATCTTTTGTCACCTTCCTTTGAAAACCCTCAAAGAACTAGAGCCGGTGTTCCACACGTCGGCTGCCGCATAGGAGAGAGGCAATATGCTTGTAAAAGACTATATGACCCGGCATCCCATCATGATCGAACCCCACAAAAGGGTTTTCGACGCACAGCGAATCATGACCGAAAATCAAATTAGACATTTGCCCGTTGTTGGTGACGGCAAACGCTTGCTTGGGCTGCTGACCCGGCAGCGCTTTCAAATCGCCCCGGAAAAATTGACCAGCCTGGAAGTGTGGGAAATCACCCGGTTTCTGACCGATCTCACGGTTGAACGGGTGATGGTTAAGGGGGGTGATCTCCGTACGATAGACCCCGAGGCAACGCTGGAGGATGCAGCCGATATTATGATTCGTCATAAGATTGGGGCATTGCCGGTTGTCGAAGACGATATGGTTGTGGGCATCCTGACCGAGACGGACCTTTTGATCGAGCTTCAAAACCTATTAGGGGCCAATGACCAGGGCTGGCGGGTGACTGTGCGTGTGCCTGACCGGCGCGGGGAGGCTTCCAAACTGATGGCTAAAATGCTGGAAAATGGGTGGGGTATCATGGCTATGGGCGGTGTGCGCTCCCCAAAGCAATCCGACTCTTGGGATATTGTGCTAAAAGTTCGGGGTTGTACCAAAGATCAATTAAGATCGGCGATTGAAGCCATTGGACAACAGCAAATTATTGATATCCGCGAGGCAGCAGCTTACGCCAATTACGACGATGCTGCCTAGATCTGCACCGGTGACGTTGGAGTAGAATGACCGATGCTAATTGAAATTGGCGCGCCGGCGACTCTTCCCCTCGGTTTGGTTAAGCTTGAGGGCGAGTCCGGTTCTAGAAACTGTTTGCTGGGGCTCACTGTCCAACACCCACCCGTGAATCTCTTTGCCCAGGCGTCGACCCGCTTTAGTGTCGTTGGCCCCCGCGCCGACGCAGGCTATGAGTTCGCGGTCCGGTTCCTGCAGTCACACCAATTAAAACAGCAAGCCGAAGTCGAAATCGAACTTGCCATACCCAACCTGGTCGGTTTAGGGTCCGCGGCCGTTTTGGCGTTGAGTATGGCCAAAGCCCTGTCCTGGGTCCACCGGCTGGCACCCGAACAACGCGATACGATGGCTTATGCCCGGGCGTTGGGCCTGGCAAGACGGCAGGCGCTCGAAGTTTGGGGCTTTGATCGCGGCGGTCTGCTGCTCGTTGAAACTGAAACCGGGCCAGGTTCGACCTGGCCGGCCTTGCTCCGCCGCCAGGAAATTGCTCATAAAGAGAAGGATGCCTGGGCATTTGTCCTATTTTTTCCGGATGTGCCTGATAATATACCAGGGACGCTGGAGCAAGATCGGCGGGCGGCTCTGCTGCAAGCCGCCCCCCAGTTAAGTAGCGAGAGTGGTCGCCTGGTCGAGCAAGAACTTTGGCCCGCCGTAGCCACGGACGATTTCGCCGCTTTTGGTCAAGCCCTGCTGACGCTCCAACAGCTGAACGAGTCAGCTCTGCGCAGGTCGGGTACGCCTGTCGAACTTAGTGAAGAAGATCAAGCTATTCTTGATCTCATTCAGGAGCATGGTGCAGCTGCTTGGGGAAAAAATATCATGGGTTTGTCTTTTTACGGCCTCGTAAAAGGCGCAAAAGCTAGCATCGAGCTCCGTAAAAAGCTGCGTGACCACGTTGGTTTTTTCGGCGGCACGGTAATGGCGACCATTACCGACAACAAAGGCGCCGGCGAAATCATCAAAGACGAAAATTTGGATGAGAACAAGATGAACCCACTTCGCTTAAATCTACCTCGATAAGGCTGTACCAACCGGTGTCATTAACCTCAGCGGTAAAAAGGTGACAGGTGCTTGAACGATTGAAGGTCAGGCCACATTTGGCTCATCTACCTCAATGGTATCCGCAACACTGCCCGGCACCGGGAAAGTCCGGTTTCTTCAGGTATCGATTAAGCCAGCAGCTTGTCTTCGTAAGGATACAGCGATAACATCACCGGGCCGTCGGCCGTAATCCAGACTTCGTCCTCCAGCTTAACGCCGTCTTGCCCGCCGACTTTACCGGCATAAAATTCCACGCTGACGACCATATTTTCCTTAAATTCTCCCTGGGGCATGGTAATTTTCTCTTCCGGGGCCGGATACGGGATAAACGGCGGCTCATCGTCCGTACCGATTCCATGCAGTATGACGGAATATCGTTGGGGCCAATATTCATCCGGAAAAGGGGGAATATTATGGGCTAACTCATCGAAGGCCACACCCGGCTTGAGCATCTCGGCCACCCCGTGCACAAAGTCATAGGCAATCCGGTAGGCCTCTTTTTGCTCGGCCGTCGGATTGTCGCCGCATAAGAAGGTTCGCGAGATGTCGCAGCAGTAGCCTTCAGGGCCGGTCGTGTCCGTATCAAAGCCGACCAGGTCACCGGGCCGGACCATTTTGCTGCCGGCTTCGTGGAACCAGGGATTGGTTTTACTGCCGGAAGATAGTAACCGGCAGAAAACGTATTCGCCACCCATTGCGCAGAGTTTGTGCCAGTAAACGCCCAACAGCTCGTTTTCGGTGACGCCGGGCCGGATAGCCTGCTCCATGTCATACAGGGCCGCCTCGGATACCGCAGCTGACTGGCGCATCAATTCGATTTCATCCAGAGTCTTGATTTGCCGGGCCCGTTCGAGTGGCTCGTCTGCGTCGGTGAGGGTTAAGCCAACCCGCTGTAATGCGCTGAAGCCAAAAAAATCAAGCTTGTCGATTCCGACTTTGGCATCGGCTACCCCCCATTCTTGGAGCACGTCCTTGATTTCGGTCGCCCATTCAAAGGAGTTTTCGCCGGCCATATGTTCGGCAAAGCGCGACTGCCAATAGTGGGCGCGACGCACATCTTCAAAGAATTCTTCGGCCCGAAAACAGGCTTGGGTGAATTCAAACACAATCGGACTGCCTTCGACCGGGACGAGGACATAGTGGGCCAGGTTGGTTGCCGTCCAAAGCGGCATGATGGCGATGCCGGTCGTGTAACGGATGTTCATAATATCTGTCAGCACCAGCGCCCCAATGTCGCGAGCAGCCATCTGGGCCTGGGTTTTTCTTAGCCGGTCACGACGCAGCCGCTCCATATTGACACCAGCCTCATACAGGGTCTTGGCCTGGCCCAGAACGCGTCGATCTTTGCGGATCATAACTTACCTCCTAAGGAATTGGTAGTGCTTGGGTGACAATTTAATGGGTGCCGTAGTTCCAAAACGGCAGGGTCGAGCCGGCAAGCCGCCTTTATCGTTATTGGACACCCGACCAAAGGCGGTTGGGATGAGGCCCGAATTCTAGCATAAGGTGACCCGCCGGGCA
>JBFGLD010000840.1:0-3628 GCA_041576335.1 Anaerolineae bacterium
CAATCGCGGGCGGATATCAGAACTTCAACCTTACTGATTTGATTTTGGCCGGTTAGCCTCTGGCTTCTGCTTTGCCCTGGCCGAAACACGCTCGTATAATGGGGACTCTTTGGGCACGTCTCTACCGTGCCCTGAGGAGTTGCCCGTGAAAATTGCTCTGGCCCACGATTGGCTAAACCAAATGGGGGGTGCGGAGAATGTGCTGGAGCAGCTTGTGGCGATGTACCCTGGCGCGCCTATTTTTACCACCATCTTCGACCCTGCTTTGATGCCGGATGCTTACCGCCACTGGGATATTCGCCCAACCTGGCTCAACCGCGCGCCGGCCATTCACCGGCATCACCAACCCTATTTGCCTTTTTACCCCAGGGCTGTTGAAAGTATCGATGTTAGCGGCTTCGATGTAGTCTTGTCGAATAAGAGCGGCTTTATTCACGGCTTGCACCACAGCCCGGGGCAAATGCACGTTTGCTATTGCCTGGCCCCAACCCGTTATGTTTGGGATTTCACCGGCTATGCCGCTCGCGAGGGATTTGGTCGCCGGTTGGGGGTGTTGCTTGAACCCATCATTAACCACTTACGTCGTTGGGATTTTGAGGCGGCCCAACTCCCCCTAACCTCTCCGAAAAGAGCAGTCAAAGGGGTCCATCATTTTATTGCAATCTCCGGAGAAATTCAAGCGCGCATCAAAAATTTTTACCAACGCGAATCGGTTATTATTTATCCGCCGGTCGATACCGAGCGCTTTCATCCGCTCCGGTCCAGGCCGGCGGCTGGTGACTATTATTTGATTGTCTCACGCTTGATTCCTTATAAACGGATCGACTTGGCCGTGCAAGCCCTCAGCCGTTTGAAGCGCCGGCTAATCGTCGTGGGGGAGGGGCGCGACCGGGCTCAGTTAGAAGCCATGGCCGGACCAACTGTTGAGTTTAAAGGACGGCTCCCCCGGCAGGATGTGGTTGACCTGATGGCCAACTGCCGGGCTTTTCTGTTTCCCGGTTTTGAAGATTTCGGGATCGCGCCGGTCGAAGCCCAGGCAGCCGGCCGGCCTGTCATTGCCCTGGCCCGGGGAGGGGCGTTGGATACGGTGCGGGACGGGGAAAGCGGGCTCTTTTTCCACGAGCAAACAGTTGAAGCTTTGATAGCTGCCCTCGAACAATTTGAAACAATGGCCTTTGATCCCGGCGCCGTCCGTGCTAATGCCGAGCGGTTTAGTATCGCGCGTTTCCGGCGGGAGTTAAGCGATTTTATCCAAGCAAAGTGGCGGGTTTTTGATGGGTAACCTCTGCTCGAAACAATATGCCCGGCGGAACAAGGTGCTAAAGTTCAAATCAATATTCGATCTGCCCGGCTCAATCCTGTTCTGAGCAGTGCCGGCCACCTGGGCCGCGGCGGTCTTTATTCCGCTGGAAACGGCAAGTTTCTCCTACTTGTTCGGAATGGCCTAACCCACAAGGTTGACCTTCCGTAGATATTACGGAGTTTATTCGCCAAAAATCCGCAGAGTCTACGCTTTTCGATCGGATATATTGTGCGGTATAGTAAATACAAGCTCCACGCTTCTCTGTCCTGGGATTTCGGAAGTCTGCGGGCCGGCTTGAATAATCAGATCACCTCACAATATTCGACTCCGCAAGCCCAACCAAAGACTTCCGAAGTCTAAACCCCACTATCAGCTACAATTCGATGATAGCTTCTACGGTTTGATCCTCAATAGAGCGGCCAATCTTAAAACCTAGCTTTTGGGCGATGTGCTGCATACTGTGGTTTTCGGGCAAGATTGTGCCTATAATGCGACTATTCTTTTCCTGTCGCCCGATTTCTACCAGCTGAGCAAGCAGTTTGTAGCCAAGGCCGTGACCCTGCCAGCGGTCGCTGACCAGCACCGCAAACTCAGCGTCATTTGTGCCCCACAGTTTGATCAACCGGCCGATACCCAAAATTTCGTACTCATGGGTAGTCGGGTTTTTGTATTCAACGACCAAGCCGATTTCCTGATCGTAATCTACAAAACAGATTCGGCTGAGGCGCTCATGGGCAACCCGCCGGCTAAGCGGCATATACCTGAAAAAGCGGGAGTAAACACTCTCGTCGGACAATGTTTCGTGAAACTTGCTCATCAGTGGCTCATCTTCGGCTCGGATAGGCCGGATAACGACCGGCGTGCCATCTTTCAACTGCCATTCCGTCACGTACTCGTGAGGATAGGGGCGAATCGCCAGCTTTGGCAAATCTTCTTCCTTAATTTGCGGCGGATGCAGGACGACTCGGGCATCCAGCACGATCAGCCGTTCAGGTGAGGCCAACAGAGGATTGATGTCAATTTCTTTAATCCAACGCTGCTCATCCACCAGGTGGCTAAAACGAACCATTAATTGTTCCAGGCTGGTTAAATCTACCGGTTCACGCCCCCGCACGCCCTGTAAAGCTTTATAGATACGGGTCTGTTCCATCATCCGTCGGGCCAAGGTCGATGTAAGCGGAGGCAGCCCCAGGGCTCGGTCTTTGAATACTTCCACTAACTGCCCGCCTAACCCAAAGAGAAGCACGGGCCCAAATTGGAGATCGAAGCTGCTGCCAAGGATCAACTCGTAACCTTCGTGTTGAATCATTGGCTGAACGGTGACCCCCAGAAAACCTTGATGGTGCGCTTCCGCCGACACCTTGCTCTCGATAGCACGGTAGGCCAGGCTCACGGCTGAGGCATCGGCAAGGTTGAGCCGGACGCCGCCCACGTCGCTTTTATGAGTAATCGTTTCGGAGTGAATTTTGAGGACAATCGGATAGCCGATTTGGTCGGCCCATTTCACGGCCTCATCCTCGCTTGTAGCCAGGTGTGTTTCAACGGTGGGCAGGCGATAGGCGTCCAGCAGCTGTTTAGACTCGATTTCAGTTAAGAGAGTTCGGCCCGAGTGGCGGGCAGCGGCGATAATTTGACTAACGCGGGTGCGGTCGGGGGCCAAGTCGTGAAATTCGGCCGGAAGAACCGGTGTTTCGTACAGGCTGCGCAGGTTTTGGTTGTATTCCCACATATAGCTGAAAACTTTCGCTGCAGCGTCGGGATGATCGAACGTGGGGATGTTGGCATGATTAAGAATTGCGTTGCTGACATCGATTTCAGCCCCGCCCATCCAACTTGCCAAGAGCGGTTTGTTTTTGGCCGGCCTCTCCTTTTTCAGCGCCCCGGCAATTTGGGCGGGGTTTGTCATGCTTTGAGGAATGAGGATTGAAAGAAGACCGTCGCTGTTAGGATCTTTGGCCGCAATTTCGAGCGCTTCGAGATAACGATCTTCGTCGGTATCGCCGATAACGTCGATCGGATTATTATGGCTCCAGTGTCGAGGCAGGATCTTGTTGAGCGCCTCATACGTTTCCGGAGACAATTCTGCAAGTTGCCCGCCGCTGCTTAACAGCATATCGGTTGCCAATACCCCAGGGCCTCCGGCATTGGTCAAAATAGTCAGGCGTGGTCCCCGAGGACGCGGCTGCTTAGCTAACACCTCGGCCATGTAGAACAAATGAGAAATACTCTCGACCCGCAATACGCCGCTGCGCTGAAACGCAGCATCGAGCACATCATCGCTGCCCGTTAACGCTCCGGTGTGCGAGGCAGCCGCAGAGGCGGCTG
>JBFGLD010000841.1:0-3628 GCA_041576335.1 Anaerolineae bacterium
CTACGCCAGAAGGCGATCGAGCTCGGTTGGCCCGAGCCGTGCATCGTCGACGACGACCTGGGCGTTTCCGCCGGTGGCTACGCCGAGCGCAGAGGCTTCCAGGAGATGCTAGCTCAGGTGGCCGTGCGCAAGGTCGGGATCATCCTCTGCATCAGACGCTGAAGCGCTGTAATTTACCACAGCTCCGTTCGGGCCGGTCGCCTCGGCGGTGATGTCGCTTGGCAGGCTGAGGGTGGGCGCGGTGTTCGTCGGCGGGGCGGGATCCACATCCAACGTGAAGGCCGCTGGTGCGGTGTCCCACTGGCTACCAGTTTTTCCACCAGACACGCTTGCCACTGTAATTGAATAATCGCCCTCCAGGCTCGACGAAAATTGCACACTTTGTGCAGTCGAAATTCCACATCCACTAAACGTGAGTAAAGTCTGGTTTGCCATAACACCGGTCGGGACGCTAAGCGTGACTTTAGCTGGATTAGCTCCTGTGGCGTTGCAGCCCGAGGCATCCCCTGCGGGAACAGTGTTCGAGGGAATAATGTAGAAGCTAACAGTTGTCGAGCCACCTGCAGTAATCGTGACGGTTTCGAGCGCTGGATCTACACTTGAATCAATCGTGTTTGTGATTTGATCGGCAAAAGCAGCTGTTGGGATAGCCAGCAGCACAAATATTAGGGCGAAGCTTAGTGCTGCTCGCTTGAAGGTCCAACCATATGACAATCGTTTAAATCGTTTCATTTCTTATCTCCTTAAGTCGGGTCTAAAGAATTGGCGTGGCCAATTTAGGTCAAATTAGTTTTAGGGGTAAGAATTGATTAATTTGATAAATATTTAGCCTCTACGTGGACGCTGAGCGTCCCGGGAAGCATTCCAACGCCAGAGCGTCGCAACGATAGTAAAATGATTCATTCCCAAAAAAATCGTTCTATGCCTGATAACCTAGTTTGCGGGTCGGTCCATATACAATCCCTCCTCAAATTGAATGACAAGGCCAGTATAACATCTTAACGTCGCAAACCCGGTCATGATCACAGTCACAACCGGTCGCAGTATGGCGGTACCGGTCGCAGTTTTTGAGCCGAATGTGACCGGCCAGGCAGGAGATCATTGGCAATGCTGCTAGATCGCTGCGGTCTTTAGGGTGGTTAGGCGGACTATTTGGAGAAAAAGAGGGAGAATAGGGCTAATTTTGTGGTAGTCAACAACATGCTGCCCAGAGTCCCGGCTATAATGCTCTGCGTTGTAGCCTCTACACAGACGCAGAGCGTCCCAGGAAGCATGATAGTAAGCGTCTTGGCGTAGGTTTAGAGTTCTGTGGGCAAACTCGTCGCATGGCCGAGAGGTGCGGGGCTAATAGCCACACGGCACAGGCAGCGCCGCACTCGGACAGCAAAGCTTCGGGCTGCGGTATTAGCCCGAACGGGCTTCGCTCTTTCAGGCCGATGGCTTTAGCCTCGGCCTCAGGGCTGAGCGGGGCAGTCTTCGGAAGTGATCTTCAAGCGGGGGATGCGGTTAATTGGGGGCGATGGCGTACCCCTCGCCGGCCATGGTCTGCAGGTAGCGCGGCTGGCCGGGGTCAGCCTCTATTTTGCGACGCAGCCGGTAGACGACATTCTTGAGCAAGGTGCTGTCGCCGCTGCCGCTAAAGCCCCACACCCGCTCGACAATGGTGTTGGTTTCTAGCACCTGCCCCTGGTGGGTCATCAGCAGGTGCAGCAGGCGGAACTCCAGGTTAGTCAGCTTGACAACCGTTTCATCCGGCTTGGTCAGCTGGCGGCGGGCCGGATCGAGGCGGAGCTCGCCCGCCTGCACGGTATCCAGCGCCTCCGCCGGCACGGTCCACGACCGGCGCAGCCAGGCCATCACTTTGGCCAGGAACAGGCGCACGCCGATAGGCTTAACAACGCACTCATCCGCGCCCGCCTCGTAAGCCGCTAAAAGGTATGACTCGTCACTGCTGTGGGTAAAAAGTAAGATGGGATTGACGATTTCAGTCCGCAGGCAGCGGCAAAGCTCAATCCCATCGATTTGAGCGGAATATACGTTGATGATAATAAGATCGTACGTATCTTTTGCCCAGTAGTCTAAAGCCTCCCGGGCCGAGCGGGCAACAACCGTTTCCAGGCCCTTTTGGTTCAAGCCAAAAGCCCAAAGCTGGGCCGTTTCGAGATCATCGCTCACAAAGAGGACGCGCGCGTTAATCATGAAGTTAAACCCCCCAGGTAGTCGAAAACGTGGTAGCGCGAGATCTAGGCCTTTTTATTATAGACTATTAAGATTTGAATCCGGTTTGAAAACGAGCGTATTGGATCAATTCGGCTGATTTCATCTTACCTGCGGCGGGTTTGCCAAAACAAAATCCCCAGAAGTTAGGTAACCGTTGCCATAGGTTCCAACTTCTGGGGAGACCTGCCAAGCGCCAGGCACAGTAACAACTGTGACGGACGTTAACTCGCGGGCGCGTTGGCCTGGCTATTGAATTTCATAGACGACCTGCAGTTGTAGGGTCATCTGCAGTTCACCCGGCGCCACCGGGCCGGCACCACCGCCCATGCCATAGGCCGCCGGATACTGGAAGCCACCGGCAAAAAAGCTGGTCCCACTGCCGATCACCTCGCTAATGCTGACCACGTCGCCCAATTTGACCTTGTTCAGTGCAGCCAGCTCCTCGGCCTTGGCCTGAGCATTGGCAGTAGCAATTTGACGGGCCTCGGCCTCCAGCTCATCCGCATCGGCCACGCTAAAATTGACGCCATAGATGCTGTTAGCCCCGACTTCGATCGCTGAATCCAACACCTCGCCCACCCGGTCCAGATCGCGGATTGTAACGCTGACCTGGTTGCTGACGTGGTAGAAGGCTTTTTCGCCGGGAAGATTATCCGGTCCGTAAGGACGCTCTACCCAAATACTAAAACCGGACGTCTGAACATCCTTTTCCGCGTCGACTTGCTCTCTGAGGACCTTGAGCACAGCTTCCATCACGGCTTGGGCTTCGCTGCTGGCCTCGTCGACCGTGGGTTTAACCACCTCAACTCCGATAGTGGCCTGGGCCATATTCGGCCTGACGTTGACTTTTCCCTGACCGACGACGGTGATCGTACGGGCGGAGAGGGCTGAGTCGACCGAGCCGGTTTGAGCCCGGACCGGGGTGGGCGCTAAGCCTGCCAGTACGGTAAACAGTAGGCCTCCCAAGAGCATAACCGTGGCACTGACAGCGATAATGATTGACGATTGAGATTTGTTCTTCATTGTTAATTTTTCTCCTTAGTTAATTGTTGGGCCATCCGCAGCGGGCCTGCTTTTGAGCGCCGGACCGCCGCGGACGGCCTTAAGATTCACAGTTTATGACTGAGTCTCAGTTGAGACGACCTCCGGGTCGACCTGGATATTTCGACCCGCCTCAGAAGCTGCTCCGACATCGTCGGTAATCCTTAGGGTCACCGTATAGAGGCCGGGCTCAGCATAGAGATGGGTTACGTTAACCCCACTGCCGCCGGTGTTATCACCAAAGTCCCAAACGTAGCTCACGATTTGCCCATCCGGGTCGCTTGAGCCGCTGCCGTCAAACGGGGCGGGCTGCCCCACTTGCGCGGTTTCCCGAGCGTCGATCACCGCTCGCGGCGGCTGGTTGACC
>JBFGLD010000842.1:0-3623 GCA_041576335.1 Anaerolineae bacterium
CTGAGATCGGGTTGAGCACGAAATAGAATGCGATGAGCGGAATGCCCAGACGAAGGAGCCGATCCTTTAGGAAGGACCCTGACCCCTTTCGTTCATAGGATCCGGGCGTGAAATAGCCCGCTATTAAGAAAAAGGCGCCCAGAAACCAGGCCTAGTTAAAAAGTACGAAGGCCAGAAATACCAGGCCTGCGAAAAGGTCGTCCGCCGGGGGTTCGAAATAGTAGAACGGGGGAATCCCGCCATAGACAAGGGCCAGGTGGTGCAGCACAACCAGGATAACCAAAGCCGCGCGCAGGTGATCGATAAAGAACAGGCGGGCCGCTTTTCCGGTTGCCGATTGTGCTGTGGATTTCACCGTAGCTTGTAAATCCATTTGAGCCATTTCACCCTCCTGTGTTCATAAGAGATTTATGGACGCTAACAGGAATAAGAATTTCTCTGATTAACCCTATCAAGTTCAGACACCTATTCTGTTCCCCGTGGTCGTCTCAACTTGTTGTCCGCTGCCACGGCCTGATATTGACTCTGGCTCAGCTAGCCCTCTCGGGCTGATGAAGATGATTAGAGCAACCAAGGTAAATCCCAGACCGCCGATAATGCCGGTTGGCAGAGGACCAAGGAGAGAATGCGGCTCACCTTGTATAAAGAGTACGCCCAGGCTGGCTATCCCATTGATCGCTCCGTGGCCAATCACGGCTGGCCAGACGCTGCCGCCTTTGAGGGTAACCCAACCCAGAAAGATGCCAAGTGTCAAGGTAAACCAGACCATGGCTAGCGGACCGAGAAAGGGCGCGCCGGGATAATCGAGACCATAATTGTGACCCATCAATATGATCGGCCAGTGCCAGACACCCCAGATCAGGCCCATCAGCAACATCGCCTTTCGTCCACCTAACGGCATAAGCTTGGGTTGGAGATAGGCGCGCCAGCCGAACTCCTCGCCAAACGTTGCCAGGCCGTTGATTAAGGGTGCGAGCAATAGGGCTTGAACCGTTTGAACGGCAACAATCACCCATAGATTTATCTCCACTGTGCTGGTTCCCGGTGGTGTGTTTGTGTTAATCAATTCTTGAAGCTTGCCCAACGATGGATCGAAGAATTGGGGAAATAACAGGAAGAAAATGATCAGCCCAATCAGGGTCAATATTCCTGGCAAGAACCAGGCCGCCAGCCAGTAAGGCCAGCCACGCTTAAAATGAGGACGCAGATAGGCGTTTTTCCAGCCTTCTCTCGTAAGCCAGCGGGTAAGAACGTGGGCCAGAGCCGGCGACCACATCACCAGACTGACCAGCAGCACCGCGGCCAAAGTGATAGGCGTACCGGGAATGACAACCGGACTGTTTTGTAAGCCACCCGTCAGGTAAATTATCAAAGCTACAATCCAGGCCAGGCCAAAGGTAATAGCGAGGAAGGTGTAAACGCGTTTCAAATCCAGTTTCGTGTTCATCATTTACTCCTTGTAACAACGACTCCAAATTTGTTGTAGTTGAGGATACCGTGCAGGGTAGCGATCACGGGGCCGTAAAGATGGCCGGACCGTCGCTTTAGTGAGTGAAGGTCATCCCCCGGCCTAATCGGACCAGCTCTCGTCGAGCTCTCCCGACACTTTGAATTGGCAAATTACAGTTGATTCTGGGTAAGCTTTTGTTCGGGATTATCCATCATTATTGATTTTTCAGCTTACATTCTCATCATTTCCACCGAAGGCAAAAAACACTGGAACTTGAACATCCTTCCAATAAGGAATGGGATCAAATCCCATAATTGCAGACACATGCTCCTGCTGTTTCAGATTATTTGTCGTTATTGGCGCAATTAATTCGGCAATGAATCTATAGGTGTAGGGGGCGATATTGTTAATCTCTTCATGCAACAATTGTTCATCTGTGGTCACCGCTGCACCAACCATACTCACCGCGAAAGACAGATCGTCTGTTTGGGTGGCAACAACCGGAGCAATCGATCCGCCTTGGCTCATTCCAACGAGTCCGATCGTTGAAACCTCAAACATCTGCTGATCTTTCACATATTCTATTGCGCTTAGGGTATCAGTGGCCAGTTCTTCGAAACTTGCGCCCACCCATTCTCCTTCAGATTTTTCACTGCCTCTTTTATCTGGAAGCAACACCGCAATGCCATTATCTTGCAGATGTTTGGCCACAGATAAATACCAGACATTATTTCTGCGACTTGGTCCCGAACCCTGAATGATGATCGCGGTTGGAAACGGCCGTTCGCCTTCCGGCAAAAAGAGCATTCCTGAAAGTTGTAAACCTTCATACCTATTCTCAAAAAAAATCTCAGAATATTCGAGTTCAGATAAATCTGGACCAACAAGCGCTGGTTGTTCCTTGTCTTTAAATATTACCGGCAACAAAAGTAAGACTACTATTAAAGCCACTATTATGGAAACGATTACGACAAAGCGTTTCATTTTATCACATCCTTTTCATATTGCGGCCACGTTACAAACACGAAGTGGATGATGTTGATCCCATAGCCGATTCCGGCTGATGTCATATTCTCTATTCGGCTCAGGTCGTGACAACCAAATCCCACGATAAATCGGTTGTCTCAATATGGGCCGCGGGCTTTGACACGTATTCGAATATCTTCACATCGTCCATATCCCGGAAAAAGTCTATGCTTTCAGCCTTTATGACTATCGCCGCTAAGGGAATTGCTTTTCCGGCACTCTAATTTTTCCTCCCAGGGCATTGGATGACCATAGCTGTACACCATCCAAATCCATTCCATCCCCGACCATCTCTACCCCAGCTAAGTTGGCGAGTTTGACGAGATCTTCCTCATCCAAGTCAAAGACTAATCCAATGACTTGTTTCGCAGTGTTAGGATGATCGGTTGCGACTTTCCTAACTGGTTTTGGGTCGTCCATTTTCATCAAATAAACAAAAGTGTCCCTCACCACTGGAACCTCGAAGTTTAAGTAATTCCAGCCTGGCTTATCAGGTTCATCACTCCCATCATAGTTGACGTGTATTGAATTGGATCCCCAGTCCTGATAAGCCTGCTGAAAATCGCTTATGTCTTTTGCTGAACGCTGAGGTATTAAAAGATTGATCCCAGGGCAATATGGGACCATTCCTTTGGGAAGAAAATCAAAATATTCGCTCTCGCTTTCTACCTCGATGAATTCCAGGTAAGGCCGCTCAGGAAAATCAACGAAACGGAGAAGTTGGGACCCGGCAAATCTTGAACCCTGGTCTCGAATTTTGAATCCCAATGAATGCAGTTTTTCTATCTGCGCCTGACCATATCCGTGACCGTAGATGTTGTTGATCGTAAGCATATTACACTCGAAAAATACCCTTGCCCCCGGAATTGTGCGAGCGGCTAATGACTGCCCGCTCCAGGTGAAACTATCAAAACCCACTCACGCACGCAAGACGACATTCAAGAAAAAACGCCGCTCTTGAGGACGGCGTTAAGTGATTTATTAGTTTTTGTTATTCTGTGCCACAGTAATGACTACTTTTCCCCAGGCGTGACCTGTATCCAGATACCGGAAGGCCTCAGGGGTCTCGCTCAGCGGGTACGTTTTGTCGATAACCGGTGTGACCTTGCCGGATTCGATGAGTTCCTTCATAACAACCACATGCTCA
>JBFGLD010000843.1:0-3621 GCA_041576335.1 Anaerolineae bacterium
ACATGGAAGACTTCCGAGCCGCCGTGGATGAGGCGTTGTTTGACCGGGTCACCCAGGTAGCTGCGGGCGATGGGTGTGGCCGGGTCGCCAAAAGCATAGGAACTGTAAACGACTGATTCATCGAAGTGGCCAAAGGTTTCCTGTTGCAGCTGCAGCCGGTTCATAAAGGGTTCGCTGCGATAGTTGAGGGCCCGATCGCCGGGCCGGTAGGCACTGGTGTAGGGATCGACCTGGGGCACTTGCCGCCCGTTGCGGTCCAGGTGACGGTAGCGTTCGTTGCCGATTTCGTGATAGACCAGGGCAAATTCGCGGAAGTCGCTGCCGGTGGGGTCTTTGATGATGGCCGCCCAGCCGCTACGTAGTTCGCCGCCGGTCAGGGGATCAAGATAGAGGGAGCCTTGCGGTTCGACAATGACCGCCCCAAAGAGACCATGGCCGGTTTGAAGCCGGTCATTGCCGTGGCTGTGGAAGTAATGGGTAGCTTCCGGCTCGTCAGCCGCGACCCACCACTCGTAAGTGACGGTTTCGCCGGGTTGGGCCATAGCCTCGGGGTTGCTGGCGATAGCCGGCGCGCCGCTCCCGGCCAGGTGCAAGCTCGACCCGTGCAGGTGCAGGCTGACCGGCTCGTCGCCGGCCAGGTTGTTGCGCAGGCTGAGAAGCAGACACTCGCCCTGGTTCACCCGCAAGATGAGGGGTTGGGCGGCGTCACCTTGCAGCCCAGATGAGACGGCGGGTTCTGTGTTATTGGACCGGGCGGCCTTGTTCTGAGCTTCTTCTTGTCGAACCTGTTCCAGCGTTTCCTCTAAAACGTACATCCGGCCTTGGGGGTCGTAATCCAAGTAGCGATTCAGGGTGATCTCGACGTTGATCGCGGCCACGTCGTAGGCCCTCAGCGGCGCATTTGCCGGGCAGCGGGCCGCAGCATAGACGCTTTCGCCGGTTTCAGGCCCCAGTACAATGCCTTCATCATCTTCGTGCGCAGACAGACCGCCGGAGTCGGGAGAGGGCCTGGCGATCTCCTGGCCTTGATCACGGAGCGTGCAGGCGACCGCCACAACCGTTATGACTCCTAAGACCAAGGCGAGTTTGACCGGCGCGGTCGCCGGGCGGAAGAGCTGATCACGGTTGAAAATGAGCAAGGTCACCCCAAAAAAGATTATCCCACTTAAACTGAGGATGGCCCACTCGACCGGAAACGGCACACCAACGCTTTGTTCGTAATGACCGTCGTCCACGCCGCCATGGGCCAAAGCAAACCGGGGAAGACCAAAGAAGACAAGAAACACACAAATCGTGACCAAACGTCTGATAAGGCGTAATTGTTGGTGGCCGGACATATTATTTCTCCTCTGGGAAAATGACCGGCGGCGGACGACCCATCTGACAAGCTCAGGGCAGGCCGTCGGCCGCCGAAAATGCGCTGCCAATGGTTAGGTTGGAGATTAGAGACTGGCGTAATCTCCAATCTCTAATCTCCTAGATTAACCTATCCTTTGACGACAATTGTTCCTTCCATGCCCAGTTCGCGGTGAACCGCGCAGAAATATTTGTAAGTGCCGGGTTTATCAAACGTCAGCGACCAGGTGGTGCCGCCCGGTGTACCCGGACTGAGGATACCGGAGTTGTAATACTCGGCCGGGTCGTAGATTTGGTTGGGCTTGGCCGGTAGGGCGACCTCAGAATTTATGGTAAGAAACGGTGGCCCATCCTGCTGGGGCACAGGTATGATAAATTCAGGCGCGGGCGGGGCCGGATTGAAGGTAATGGTATGGAACTCGTGTGAGGTCCAGACCACGCTGTCACCGGCATTGATGGTCAGCTCTTTGGCCTGGAACTCGAAGGTGGTGGGCCTCGGGTCACCGATCAAATTGCTGCCGGCGTCTACAAACCACAACTGGCTGCCGGCGGGCCCTGGTTCACTGCGCGGCGTTTGTCCGGCCGCATTTACGGCCTCCACTTGAGCCAGGAGCGGTTCACGTTCGGCTTTGGCCTGGGCATCGATGTCCGCTTGTGAAGGTACGTCGGCGCTGGTCACCGGTTCCACTTCGACTACACCCAACATGAAAGGATGTACCAGGCACATATAAGGATAGAGACCAGGCTTGTCAAAGGTCAGCGAGAAGGTATCGTTCGGCGGCGCGTCCGGTCCGGCCGGAGCCTTGGACATGATGCCGGAGTTGATGTAGCTCGTCCCATCGTAGGTCTCAACCGGTGCATCCGGTAGTCTAGTGGGGAACGCTGCTTCGAAAGTCAGCATCATCTCTTCCGGACTACCCCCGGGTACCGGCCCCACGAGCATTGGCTCGGACTGGCCGCCCAAGAAGGTGACGGTGTGGATCTCGTCAGCGTCGAGGTTCCAAGTGACGGTGTCACCTGCCCGCACTCGTAGACCAAACGGCAGGAAGGCATTGATCGTGGTCGTATCCTGCCCGGCACCCACCTGAGCGGTCAGGGTGCGAGCTTCTTGCGGCGCGGCTTTCTCATTCTGGCCGGCGCTGCTAGCGGCTGATGTGGCCTGACTGCAACCGGTCAAGGCCAGCAGCGCTATGAGTAAAAACAGTAGTAGGGACAACAATTTTTGTTTCATCGAAGGATCTCCTTAGCGTTAGTTCATTCATTCATTCATTAGATTGAATAGATTTCTTGGTACTCAATGGGCTAAATTGGCCTGTATATTCCACAGAACGGCCGTACTTTTGATCGATCACCTCCTCTCGTGGGTAGAGTTCTCTCGGAAAGTACCATTCGTATCTGACGCGGTATAGTGCTCATTTCTCTAATCTCCGCAGATGCGCCTTAATCTCCTCGACGGTTACCAGCCCCTCCACTCGATAGACGATCTTCCCCTCGCGGTCGATCAGAAAAACCCAAGGTTCGGTGCCAAGGCCAAAAGCGACCATAGCCGGGGCCATTTCCCAATTGTTGGCGGCCGGATTCGGCAACCCGGTGTAAACCTCGACGTGAACAAAGTTAACGGTGTCGCCATACTGCTTTTGCACCTCGTTCACGATATCGTAAGCCGGGCCGCAGAAGCGGGTCTGGCAGAAAGCCGGGGTAGCAAAGAGCAGTACGGTCGGCCGGCCATTCGTTAGCGCCTCAGCCAGGCTCAGTTGGTAAAAGGCCGGATTTGGCTCGGGGGCCGAGGTCAGTTGGCTCAAGTCTCCGTTGACAGTAGCTGCTGTCGGCGTATCCAAGAGTGGGACCGCGTCACCAGGCTTCAGGCTGGGCAAATCGGCCAGCACCTGAAACCCAATTCGTTTAACAGCGGTCGTGCCATCAGGCAGTTGAGCCTGCACCTTAACGCCCCAGTCGCCCGGTCGGTCAAAGATGCGCTCATGGGTAAAGATGGTGGTCAAACCGTCGGGGGTTTGCAAGCGGGCAGCGTCGGCTTCTGACTCGAGGCGGGGCACGTCTGGGTTACTCAGGTCAAAATAATGAAAATGGATGACACCCTCGTGGATCATTCGCCCGGTTGTGTCAAATAGGCCGACGGCAAAACGATTGGGGCCCACCACGAGCTCGGATGGGACGAGAACAACGTTCATCTCAGCCGTCGTCGTGGCAGAATCGATGTGAACGTGGTTGTGGCCAGCCGGACCACCATCTTGGTGGACTTCCACT
>JBFGLD010000844.1:0-3617 GCA_041576335.1 Anaerolineae bacterium
CCGGTTCGGCCCACTGTGGTTTAGGTCCGTTTTGGGCAGAACGACTCGGTAAAAAGAATTTTTCAGCCTATCAGGCCTCTCCCCGCGGCGGTATCGTACGCGTTCGCCTGAACGGCGAACGCGTTTACTTAGGCGGGCAGGCGGTGACGGTTCTACGTTGTGAACTGATTCAACCAAGCCAGCCCAATCATTAGACTGCCAACGATGGAGGAACACAAATGGATTTTAGCGGAAAAACTGTGCTCATAACCGGTGCCTCGCAAGGTATCGGGCGGGCTACGGCCGTAGCCTTTGCCCAGGCGGGGGCTCGAGTTGCCATCAACTACAACCGGCAGCAGGCTATGGCCGACCAAGTGCGAAATTCTTTAGCAGGCACCGGGCATATTGTAGTGCGGGCCAACATTGCCGATCCTGTGGCGGTGGAGTACCTGGTTGCCGGCGTGGTCGAGCAGTTCGGGCAGATCGACATTTTAGTTAATAATGCGGGTATCTACCGCGACCATCCCTTAGGCCAGGTCGGTTATCAGGGCTGGCAGTCGGCCTGGCAGGAGATTATCGACGTCAATCTCAGGGGTACGGCTAACGTGTCTTATTGTGCGGCCCGGCATATGATTGAACGCCGTCAAGGACGGATCATCAACGTGTCGTCACGCGGGGCGTTCCGGGGCGAGCCGACAGCGCCGGCTTATGGCGCCAGCAAAGCCGGGATTAACGCTTTGAGCCAATCGTTGGCACAGTACCTGGCGCCGCATAATGTCTTTGTAAGCGTCGTGGCCCCGGGCTGGATCGAAACCGACCGCACCCGCCCGATTTTAGAGACGCCTGAGGGCGCAGAGCGGCGCCGGCAAAGCCCGCTCAACCGCGTCGGCCGCCCCGAAGAGGTGGCCCACACCATACTGTTTCTTGCCTCTGACAAAAGCGAATTTTTGACCGGCGCCATTGTTGACATCAACGGAGCCAGCTATTTGCGTTCGTAGCAAACCTCTCGGATAGCCTCGACAATCAATCGATGTTCGGCGGTGTGCATACGCTCTTCAAAGCTGCTCAGGCTGTCATTGGTTAAAATGGGTATGGTAGATCGGACAATGACCGGACCGGCATCAATCTCCGGCACGACATAATGAACCATGCAGCCGCTCTCACTAATCTCGCCTCGCCGGTGGGCCTCAAAGGCTCGTTCGATCGCATGGGTGCCGGGAAAAAGACCCGGTAAGGCCGGATGAAGGTTGATGACCCGCTTGGGGAAGTGGTCCAAAAAGGCCGGACTGAGTATATGCATCCACCCGGCCAAGACAATCAAATCAGGCTTGTAGGCGCTGACGAGCTCGGCCAAATCTGCATCATATTTTTCGCGGCTCTTGCCTGCCTCGTTATATGGATTTAATGGAAAATAAAGGGTGGATATCCCGGCTCGCTCGGCGCGGGTTAAGCCAAAAGCTTGCTCACGGTTAGAAACAACCAGGACCACCTCTGCGTCCAATGTCCCTTGAACCGTGGCATCCAAGATTGCCTGCAAATTTGTTCCTGATCCTGAAATAAAAACAGCTAACCGGCACGACATGGGCTACCCCTTCTAGAGCGCTATTAAGAGTCCGCGTCGTCACCTTCCCGGTAAATTCGACAGATTTTGGATGCGTAACGGCTTGTATTAGCTTTCGGAAAGGTTTCAGACATGCACTTATTGATTTTTGATTTAGACGATTTCGACCTGACTTTGCCCGGCGGCGACTTTACCGACGACATACAGCTCATTGGCAAGTGTCGTTTGAGCTAAGCCAGCCTGCTCCTCTGATACAACCACCAACATACCCAGGCCCATGTTGAATACCTGGAACATCTCGTCGGTAGAAACGTTACCCAGGGTCTGTATTAATTCGAAAATGGGAAGTTCCGGCCACGTTCCGCGCCGAAGAACGGCGCCCAGGCCAGGGGGTAAGATACGTGGTAAGTTATCAACAATACCTCCACCCGTAAGGTGGGCTAAGCCTCGAACATCGACGCCGGCTGCCCACAGCCGCTGAACCGGCTGCAGATAGGAGCGGTGAACGGCCAGTAACGCTTGGCCAATACTGTGACCTAACGCTGGGTGGCGAATGTTCCAATCAAGATTGCCCAGGACCCTGCGGGCCAACGAAAAACCGTTTGTGTGCAAGCCGGTTGAAGGCAGGCCCAAAATGATATCCCCGGCTCGCACTGCCGAACCGTCAAGCACGCGTTCTTTTTCAACCACACCTACAATCGTACCGACCACATCAATCTCACCCGGCTCATACACACCCGGCAGTTCTGCCGTTTCACCGCCCAAGAGCGCACAGCCGGCCTCTCGGCAAGCTGTGGCCATACCCTGAACAAGTCTGGCAATTTGATCGGGTTCCAGCCGGGACGAGGCAACGTAGTCCAGAAAAAAGAGTGGACGCGCGCCCTGTACCAGAATATCATTGAGACAGTGATTGACTAAATCCTGCCCAATGGTATCCCACCGTCCCAGCCGGGCCGCGACCATGGTTTTGGTGCCGACGCTATCCGTGGACGCCACCAGTACCGGCGACGTCATTGTCTTTAAATTTACGGCATCATACAGCCCGCCAAATGCTCCCAATCCTGCCAGCACTTCCGGACCGTACGTTGATTGAACCGCCTCTGCCATCAGCGCGACGGCCTCTTGGCCGGCGGCAATATTTACTCCCGCTTTAGCATATGCATTATGTTGGCTCATACGGTTTGACTCAATTGTAATTGCGACCTATGTCTCGGCGGTAATGAACCCCTTCAAAATGGATCTGCTCAACCCCATCGTAGGCCCGGTTCAACGCTGCCGCCAAATCATTACCTAATGCGCTGACCGCCAGGACGCGTCCCCCGGCCGTAACGAAATCGTCCCCGCTGCGAGCTGTTCCCGCGTGAAATACGACCAGGTTCTCCAGTTCAGCCACTTTGTCCAGACCCGTGACGGGCAAATTTTTGGGATAAGCTGCGGGATATCCGGCTGAGGCCAGGACGATCGTAGCACACGCCTCAGGCCGCCAGCGAATATCTGCCTGGTCAAGACGGCCTTCGACACAGGCCAGGAAAATATCTAACGGGTCGGTTTCCAACAGTGGAAGTACGGCTTGCGTTTCCGGATCGCCGAAACGGCAATTGAACTCCAGCACCTTTGGACCGTCCGTGGTCAGCATAAGACCGGCGTACAGAATGCCCAGGTAGGGGGTGCCCTGCGCAGCCAGGCCTTGCACTGCCGGTTCAAGGACGGTCCGGCGAACCGTTTCGACCAGGGCGGGCGTGATATCGGGAGCTGGCGTATAAGCGCCCATCCCACCTGTGTTGGGTCCCTGGTCGCCATCAAACACGCGCTTGTGATCGCGGGCCGGGATAATGGGAATAACCGTTCGCCCATCGCTCCAGGCCAGGATGGAAATTTCCGGCCCGGCCAGTCGCTCTTCGATGACAACTCTATCCCCGGCAGGGCCAAAAGCCCGTTCAACCATGATCCTGTGTAAGGCTGCCCGGGCCTGATCGACCTCGTCACAAACAATAACGCCTTTGCCGGCTGCGAGCCCATCGGCCTTAACCACCACCTGGCGATCGAGCTGATCGAGATAGGCCTGGGCAGCCTGGTA
>JBFGLD010000845.1:0-3614 GCA_041576335.1 Anaerolineae bacterium
CCGGACCCACGCCGGTGGCCTTCATTCAACAGCATCTCAACCAGCAGCTGCCCCTCCTGGCTCAAACCCAAAACGGCAAGTCAGACAGTGGGAAAGAGGCCGTTCCCACCCCCCTGGATATTGTTATTGGTCGGGCCACCTCCAAAAACCCTCGAGAACGCTACTCCGACATTTTGAGCATGCTGGCCGATGTCCGGCAGGCCATGAAACCGGACAGCACCGTGGCCGATGTGACCGACAGCCGCCCGGACAGCATCACCCCCCCGCACCTGGCCGCCATGATCGACCTGCCCGATTTGGAAAACCCCTACAAGGGCCTGCGTGCCTTTGGTGAGGCCGATGCCGACGACTTTTTTGGCCGTAACACCCTGATTCAGGCCCTGCTGATTAGAATGGCTGAAGAGAACGACTTGAGCCGGTTTCTGGCCGTGGTTGGGCCCAGCGGCAGCGGCAAATCTTCGGCGGTGCGAGCCGGACTGATCCCCGCCCTACGGCAGGGTGGCCTGCCCGACTCGGAAAAGTGGTTTATTGTCGAGATGATTCCGGGGCCCTACCCCCTAGACGAGCTGGAAGCGGCCCTACTGCGGGTGGCCGTTAATCCCCCGGACAGTCTACTGACCCAACTGCACCAGGATGAACGCGGGCTGCACCGGGCGGTCAAGCGCATCTTGCCCGGCGATAAAGATATTGAGCTGGTGCTGGTCATTGACCAGTTTGAGGAACTGTTCACCCTGGTTGAGGATGAAGAGTTGCGCGCCCACTTTTTGAACAGCCTATTGACCGCCACGCTTGACCCGGCCAGTCGGACTCGAGTGGTCATCACCCTGCGGGCCGACTTCACCGACCGGCCCCTGCAATATGTTGATTTTGGCGAACTGCTGCGCCACCAGTCTGAGTTTGTGCTGCCCCTGACTCCGGACGAGTTGGAACAGGCCATCACCGGCCCGACCAAACGGGCCGGGCTGGTTCTGGAACCGGGCGTGGTCTCCACCATCATCGACGACATCGGCGACCCGCCCGGCATGCTGCCCCTGCTGCAATACGCCTTAACCGTCCTGTTTGAGCGCCGCGATGGCCGCAAGCTGACCCTGGCTGCCTATAAAGACAGTGGCGGCGTTCTCGGGGCCCTGGCCCGCCGCGCCGATGAACTGTACGCCGGCCTGAACGAAACCGAACAGGAAGCCACCCGCCAACTCTTCCTCCGTCTGGTCACCCTGGGCGAAGGTACGGAAGACACCCGGCGGCGGGTGCTGCAAACGGAGCTAACCGCTCTGACTGCCGAGCAACGACCGCTGACCGCTGAAAACTCTATGGACAATGATGCGGCGGTCAGCGGTCAGCCGTCAACGGTCATTGGTCAAGTCATTGACCAATTCGGCCGCTATCGCCTGCTCACCTTTGACCACGACCCCGTTACCCGCGGCCCCACCGTAGAGGTAGCCCACGAAGCTCTGCTGCGGGAGTGGACGCGGCTGCGCGGCTGGTTAGATGAATCACGCGAGGATATTCGCCAGGAACGGGCCGTGGCCCGCGCCGCCGAGGAATGGGACCGGCACCAACGGGAGGTCAGTTTTTTACTGCGTGGAGCCAGGCTGAAGCAAATTGAAACGTGGCAGGAGACAACCACTCTCAGGCAGACACCTCTGGAGCAAGAATTTATTGCCCACAGTCTGCAACAGCGTGAACGGGAACACCAGGCTGAAATGGCCCGCAAAGCGCGTGAAGCCCGGCTGGAACAACGCTCCCGGAATTTTCTGCGAGGGTTGGTGGCTGTTTTCGCTGTGGCCGCTATCATTAGCGCCGGTTTGGGGCTTTTTGCGTTTGAGCAGCGCCAGGTGGCCCTGGACAGTGCCGCCGAAGCCCAAAATGTGGCTCTAGTGGCCGGATCTCAGGCCGCCCTGGCCAATGACGACACGGATACCGCCCTGGCTCTGGCCTGGCAGGCCGTCAGCCTGGATCCCGACTCGGCGCTGGCCCAGGCCCAATTGAGCGAAGTGGCCTATACCCCCGGAACAGTACGCCGTTTCATTGGGCATACCGATGGGATCCATGACCTGGCCATAAGCCCGGATGGGCGAACGGTGCTCTCCGGTTCAGGGGAGGGCACGTTAATTCTGTGGGAGCTTGAAACCGGTGAAATCCTGCAGCAATTGGAAGGACACACTACTGGCATTAATGATATTGTCTTTAGCCCTGATGGTCAGACCGCCGCTTCAGTTTCAGAGGAAATGGCTATTCTGTGGGATGTGCCGACAGGTCAAATCATCCGTCAGTTTGATGGTCATAAAGAGGATATAAGTAGAATTGCATTTAGCCCCGATGGGCAGAGTTTAGTAACGGGTGGTAGGGGCGATAAATCCTCATTAATCCAGTGGGATGTTGAGTCTGGCGAACTTGTGCGACGCTTTGAGAGTAATTCAAATGTAGAAGGTATTGAATTTACTCCGGATGGATCAGCTATCCTGTATGGAAGCGCCGATGATAGAACCCTGAAACTGATAGATATTCAAACAGGTCAAATGATCTACGAGATGAAGGCAGACTTTGGGGTCAGTTCCGGTGCGCTACAAGGCGTTGCCATTAGCCCTGATGGTCGCACGGCAATTGCCGGCTTTGAGAACTCAGAAATGTTCCTCTGGGATTTGTCTACAGGGGCACTGCTTCAGCGTTATCCGATCGATGGTGGCGCTCACGCTGTCGCGTTTCATCCGGAAAATGGGTCGGTACTTGTTGGCGGTACAACGGGCATCCTCACCCATTTGGATCTGGAAACCGGCGAGATATTGCAGACCTTTACAGGTCATAATGAAATTATCTGGAATGTTGATGTTACGCCCAACGGCCGGTACGCAGTATCCGCCTCACGCGACAAAACTTTGCGGCTGTGGGAATTAGACCGGGGCCACGTTATTCGCCGCTTCGTCCCACCGGGTGCGCTTGCCTTTGAAGTCGACCTCAGCCCGGATGGGCGCACCGCCCTATCCGGCTCAAACGACGGGACGGTTACCTTGTGGGATGTAGAGACGGGTGAGTTGATTCGCCGGTTCATTGATGACCAACCGGTCATGGCGGTGACCTACTCGCCCGATGGCAAGACGGCGCTCATCGGCACGGGCTATCGCTTTGCCCAAAAACTAGAACCGGGACATATTATTTTGTGGGATGTGGAGACGGGTGAGGAGATTCGCCGCTTTGAGGGGCAACCTTATGTGGTGTATGACGTCGAATTCAGTCCGGACGGCAAACGGGCCGTCTCTTCCGGCAATGGCGCGATGGCTATTCTGTGGGATGTTGAGACCGGCCAGGAGATTCGTCGCTTCGATGATTACTTTGTTGACGATCCATATCCTGGTAAGTCATACTGGGATGTTGAGTTCAGTCCGGATGGACGCACGATTTTAGCCTCCCATGGCGAAGGGCCTATTATTATGTGGGATGTGGAAACCGGCGCAGAAATCGGTCAACTGGTCGGGCATGTTGATAGCGGGGCAACAGGCATCACCTTCTCTACCGATGGTCAGCGCGTTGGTTCCGGTGGATGGGACCATCAAGCCATTCTGTGGGATATGCAAACCCGCAGTATCATTCGTCGTTTCACCAACCACGTTGGTCCG
>JBFGLD010000846.1:0-3610 GCA_041576335.1 Anaerolineae bacterium
TGAACGGGACTTTTGTCATGGGCATAGGCGGTGGCCCTTTCACGGGGCGACCCGAATAACAAACAGCCCCTCTCCGCGCTGGTGCCGCGGGTAACCCTGCAGGGCCAGAAATTCGTCATTGGGAGACCAGGCCAGCGGGTAAAGGTTATACGCCCCACCCCCCCACTTACCCAGCAGCGTACCCGCGGGGATAGAGAAGATCGAGATGCCGCCCGGCGTTTCGCCCGCCACCTTCTTCAAGATCATCGCTCACCAAGAGTATTTTGGCATTCATCATCTGACCTGCTTGATTGGCGACAAGCACCTATTCCGAAAGAAACTCGGCGTAGTGCTCTTTGGCACACGCCGGACATAAACCGTGACTAAAGATGGCTTCTGAGTGTCTGGTAATATATCGCTCCAACTGCTCCCAAGTACTGTCCTCATTACGAATCTTTTTGCAGAAGCTGCAAATGGGGAGTATCCCTCTCAAAATTTGGATCTCTTGGGTCAAGGCCTGGGTTTGTACGGCGGTCCGGTCAACCAGATAGGCAAGCAGGAGCAGCACGCTGATTCGAATTAGAGCATTGACAATCGAATCCAGCATCGTCCAGGGCACAATCCACAGCATCGAAAAGAGTAAGCGAACAAGCGGCAGCCCAACGGCAAACAAAAAACCCCAACGACGGCCGTTGTACCAGGAGGCTAACATGACCGGAATGATAAATAGAAAAGGAAATTGAATAAACGGCCCCATTATGTAATCGGCAGTAAGCACAGCCAAAGCCAAAATGATCCAATACAAGGGGTAGAGTTTTCGGTTTCTTAATAAACTGACCACGGCGTGTTCCTCAATTTTGTGATGAAAGTAGTGACCATTTTCATTCACTTGGTGGCCGCGCACCGACTCGGGCATGATAAGGCTTACTTTACCGGCCAGGGCATCGGCTGTAGCTCTCAGATAGCTCTGGATTGTGCCCATATCACACCAATAGCCGTCGGCCGGGCATCCGAACAGAGCCTTCTGTTCCAACAACACGGGAAAGATTTCTAATGAAAAATCGTAGGCCCGGTTAGGCTCCATGAGGGCCAGCACTTCGGGTTCCAGCACATAAATGCCGGTATTTACCATGTTTGAGTTGGTTTGTTCCGGGCCGGGTTTTTCGACATAATGCTTAACACAGCCGCTATCATCGGTCACAACCACGCCGTATTGGTCTGGGTTGGAGACTTGTTGCAGGGCCATGGTAGCCAGAGCCCGCTTTTCTTGATGAAACCTTATCACCCGAGACAGATTGATATCGGTAATAGCGTCACCGCTAATCACCAAAAAGGTTTCCTGATCAAGATACTGTTGGGCATGTTTAACGCTGCCGGCAGTCCCCAACGGAATCTCTTCCACAGCGTAACGAATGGTCATGCCGTGACGACTCCCGTCGCCAAGATAGTTTTGAATCTGGTCAGCCAGGTATTGAACGGTGATGACCACATCGAAGATATGATGACGTTTGAGTAAATTAAGCGTGTGATCCAGAACCGGCTTATCGACGAAAGACACCATGGGCTTGGGACATCCAATGGTTAACGGACGCAGCCGCGATCCCAGACCTCCGGCCATTATTACTGCTTTCATGGAAATTGCCTCTCTTTCAAGTTAGTGTGGTCTCGTGACGATAGGATTTAACCTTCTTCCTCCCCCGGCACGACGAGGACCGGCCGGTCGGCCCCGATCAAAACTTGGAGCGTGATATCGTCAAGGCCGAAAATCGAACTCAGGTGCGGGCCATGGCCGCCGACGACAATCAAATCATATGCCCCGGTCCGGGCCTCGGCCAAAATCCCCTCTGTTGGCGTTGACACGGCCCGAATGCAGCTATCAGCCTTCAGGTCCAGCGCCCTCAAGGTCGCTACGGCCTGCTCAAGATGGGCGTAAATCGGTGGGTGGAGTTGGCCCATCGTGCTGCTAACGTAAAGAACGGTAACCGCCGCGCCAAGACGACGGGCCAGCCGGCCCCCGACACGCACATCTTGTTTGCCTGGTTCGCCCGCTGCGGTACAAATCAAAATGCGCCTAATAGTGGTCTGTTCGCCTTTGACCACCAGCACCGGCATGGTCGTCCGTTCTAAAACGGTCGTAATCGTAGAACTGAAACGCTCACCCGCGTTATCAGGCGCCGCCATCACCAAAAAGTCGTAGAGCGACTCGGCCTGTTCAATCGCAATCTGCTCAGCCGGAGAACCGGACCGCAGGCGCAATTCGACGCCGGATAGGCATGCCTCCTGCTGGCGGCGCTGAAGCGCTGCTCGCAGGCTTTGAACTGTTTCGGGATCAGAGGCAACACCGAATAAGGTAGCAGAGCCGTGCAGCGCTTCGACCAGCCCGTGGGCTACCGCCAGCAAGGTTTTAGACCCAATCCCTTCATCGTAGACCAACAGCCGGATCGGTGGCCGGGTCAGGATGTGCCATGCTCGCAAACCCAGCCACACCTCGGGTCCGGCCAGTGAAGTTTCAGCCGGAATCACCGCGTCAACCAACAAGCCTGCCTCCCCGAAAGGCAGACGGGGGGCAATTTGACGGGTTCCGGCCAGATGAGGCAGCCGCAGCCGAACCCGCCGCATCGCCCCGCTAAAGTTCTGTTCAATGATGGATCCCCGCCCCACGACAGGCCTCGCAGGCGAGGGCGGGTCTGCACTGAGGATGACCTGTTCGGGTCGAAACAGCAGCTGCACGGGATCGCCCTCCTCGTGGGGCGTTTCTGCCGGGATGGGCAGGCGAAGCGGGCCAAAACAAGCCTGGCCGTTTCTGACCCGGCCGACGAGCACCGTGCCTGCACCCAAAAAGGTGGCCACAAAGGAGGACTTGGGCTGGGCGTAAAGCGTTTCCGCAGGACCAACTTCCAGCAGGCGGCCCTGCTCGACAACGCCAATGCGGTCGGCCAATTCAAAGGCCTCTTCCTGGTCATGCGTCACCAAAATAGCGGTCACGCCCAACTGCCGCTGAATTTGCTTGAGATTTCGGCGCAACTGGGCGCGAATTTTTACATCCAGCGCCCCAAAAGGCTCGTCGAGCAGCAGCACTCTGGGCTGATAGGCCAGCGCCCGGGCCAGGGCCACCCGCTGCTGCTGCCCACCGGAAAGCTGCTCGGCGTAACGACTGCCGAGGCCGGCCAGGCCCACCAGGTCGAGTAATTCTTCGCGCCGGCGGGCTCGCTTGTCCGGCGGGACATTGCGAATCTTTAGACCAAATTCCACGTTCTCAGCCACGCTCATGTGGCGAAATATCGAATAGTTTTGAAAGACAAAACCAACCCCACGCTGCTGCGGAGGTAATTCGGTCACCTCCTGCCCGTGAAGCAAAACCTGCCCGCTATCCGGTTGGATCAGACCCGCAATCAAACGCAAGATCGTGCTCTTGCCGCTGCCGCTGGCGCCCAGCAGGACAAACAGTTCGCCGGTGGTTACCTCCAGCGAAACTTGATCTACGACCAGTTGGCTGCCGTGCCACTTGGTCAGGCGATCGAGCGTGATCGACATTACCCCCTCCGCTTACCGCTGGTGGAAGAGCGCCGGCCCGTATAATTCAACAGCAGAAAGAAGATTACAAAGGAAAGCAAGGCCAATACGGCCGCCA
>JBFGLD010000847.1:0-3608 GCA_041576335.1 Anaerolineae bacterium
GTCTTAATTCAACCGATGCTTAAGCCAACATTTTCCGGTGTTGGCTTCACGGCTAACCCCTTGGTCGGCGCCGCCGATGAACTCGTTATCGAAGCCATCTGGGGCTTGGGCGAGGCTCTAGTCAGCGGTAATGTCCAGCCCTATTTCTACCGGCTGGCTAACCAACCCCCCGACTACCCCCTTCTCGAACAACGCGCCGGAAGTGATCCTCGGTTTTCGGCGGCGGCAGGGATGAACCAAACGGATCCCCTTCCGACTGAGGCGCTAGCCGAATTGGCCTTTCAGCTTAAGCAAATCCAGGCGTTAATGGGTGAGGCCCAGGACGTTGAGTGGGCCAGCCAGAATGATACTTTTGTTATCTTGCAAACCCGACCCGCTGCCCTCCCTCGCTCAACAACCCGCGAACTCGACCTGGAGTGGACGCGGGGAAGTCATCCGGAATATCTGCCGGATTTTCCCTCGCCACTCTTTAGCTCTCTACTGGAGCGTAGCCAGATCCGAGCTCTTGCCTTCTTTCGGGATTTAGGTTTAGCCGTTGAGGAGTTTGGCCCCTACCTCAAATTGATTTTGGGGCGGCCCTACTTAAATCTCACCTTCTTGAAACGAATGATCAGCCAGGTGGGCATCGCGCCCGGCAAACTGCTGTATACTATCGGTCATCTCGAACCGGAGGGTATTGGCGGGCGGCTGTCGATTGATTGGGAGATCGCGATCAAAATGCGACGGGCTTACTGGGGCGTTCTAAAGCGGCTATTTAGTAATGCCCGTAATCTCAAAAGATATCAGGCTCTGGTCGAGGAGGCAGTAACCGTCCTTGATAGAGCCGACTTAAATGCTTCGCCAACGGCATTGGTTAGCCAGCTCCAACAGCATGACCGGGTCTACAATGAGTTATTCGGTACAAATCTTGCCATCGCCAGCGTCCTATCCGCGGCAACGGCCATCGGCAGTAGTTTGCTCGCATCGCAGACCCAAAATCCGGCCACCATGTTAACCGTTCTCGCCCAGCAAGATATCCAAACTAGCGATCGCCAAATAAACCAAAACCTGGTCGCTCTGAGCCGCTTAGTCCGAAACAATCCGGAAACCAGCCGCTATTTTGCGACCGCCGCAATTAATTTTCAAGACTTTGCCGACAATCCGGCTATTTCGGAAGAATTTCGAGAGGGTTTCGAAAAACTGCTGGCCAAATTTGGCGACCGGGCCACTTATGAAGCCGATATGGGTTGGCCCCGGTATCGGGAAAATCCGGCCGTTCTGTTACGTATCATCCGGCAATATGCCCAAGGCAGTGAGGGCAACGCCGGCGCCGGCTCAAAACAGGCACAGTCTAAAATCGATTGGAAGAACCTTAGCGATCAGGCGGCCGGTATAAACCGCTTTTTTCCTTGGCGGCGCTGGTTAGCTGTGCCTTTTGTGGCCATCATCCGCCGGCAGCTTTCAATGCGGGATGAGCTTAATAGCGCTCGGGCCAAAGCCATGGCTGCAATCCGCCGCTGGGATCTGGCTTTGGGCCACAAATGGGTCGAGCAGGGTTGGCTCAACCAAGCGGAAGACATTTTCTGGCTTACGATGGAGGAGATTGAAGGAACATTGATGGCGGCAAGCGCCGCAGGGATTACGCTGTCTTCGACGGCACAAGGCAGAAAAGATACTTACAAAACCTATGCCGATACGCCACTGCCCTTCACCTTGAGAGAGTCCCAAATATTTTCGATTCAACTTGGACGCGGCCTCTCGTCAGAGCCGGCGTCCGAGGTTATGATGGGTTTGCCGATTAGTCCGGGGCAAGTGCGCGGTGCGATTGTGGTACTTAACGACCCCGTCAAATTTGAGCCGTCCAGTAACAACAGCATTTTGGTCATGCCGACTACGGATCCTGCCTGGTTACCCCTCCTTCACCACGCCGCGGGCCTGATCGTCGAAATGGGTGGCTTACTGTCACACGGTTCGGTCATTGCGCGCGAGTATGGGGTGCCGGGGGTGGCTAATATACCTGACGCAACCAAACGGTTCAACACCGGTGATATCGTGTTGGTTGATGGCAGCACCGGCATTGTGCAGGTACTGGATGCGAACCAGGAGGCCGGTGACGCGCAGCGTTAATCCACAGAGACAGCCGCTTTTTGTCGCCTCCATAGCCGGGTTGCTATCCCGCAGGGGCCGTCTCGATGATCTCTTTAATTGCCGGCAGCATCTGGCGAGCCGTCTCTTCACCAATCTGGACTAACTCATTAACATTATCAAAGTCGAGACTGTGATTGGCCGATACCTTGTGCTGGATCAGGGCATCGATCAGCGGCAGCTGCTTCTCGACTACTTCCGCTTCCATCGCACTGAACATATTAAATACTACTTGCAGAATGTTAGGCCGGCGATCTTTTCGGCCGGCATAGGAGTCACGCAGCGGTTGGATAACGCTCGAACCGATGATAATATCAGCGCCCTGTCTGCGCAGTATGTCCGCCGGCAGCGGATTAACAATTCCGCCGTCCACGCAAAAACGCTCCCGATAATACCACGGATCAACAATCACCGGAATACTCAAGCTGGCTCGAATAGCATCGGCCAGTGAGCCGGACTGAAATACCACTTCATCGCCGGTGATAATGTCGGCGGCCACCATGAACATAGGTATCTCTAAATCCTCAAAGGTGCGGCCCTCTGTCCAGCGATTGATGATTTTATCACGTGCCTTGCGCCCCTTCAATAACGCGGTTCGGGGAGGAATATTAAAATCCCAATTAGCGAATCGGTTGACAGTTTTCATTTCCTCGATCAGACCCTCGAACTTGGGCCAATCCCAACCCAGGGCAAAAAACGTTCCGAACAATGCCCCGGCGCTTGTGCCGGCCACCATATCGATCGGGATGTCTTCCGCCATGAGCACTTTAATCGCACCGATATGGGCCAAGCCTCGGGAACCGCCGCTGGACAGGGCGAAACCAATGGTGCGGTTCGTCAGCCGGCGGGCAATGCGGCCAATTTCTTCTTTGTTGCCGCTAGTGACCCACAAGTCCTGCTTAGCGGCATAAGCCGAAAGCCAGCCCGGCGGGTCGCCGATGCTGACCACGGTATCGGCCAGTTCAATCGCTTTTCTAACCAGCGGATCGGGGCTATCGGGGACAAGCATAACAATGTGCTTGTATGTTTCAATCTGATAACTTAAGATTTTAGCCAAGTACGACTGATCGACGTAGTCGTTATCCAGAATCGTAACGCCGCCTTCGGCAGTAAATTTGGCTTCGATGTCAACTGAAGGCAGAGGCAAGATGCCCACAGGTTCATTGAGTTGGGCGTGCAAGGCCTCAGCCAACTCAACGCCCCCCCAACTCTCCGGCTTATTTCTGCCATTGACCGGGGCAAAAAGGACCGTAATCTGACGCGTAGCCACTCTGCGTTTGCCCTGGGTGGTCGTGACCAAACGCTGGCTCAATTCTCGCATCATTTCCAAACCAATAGACGGCCGTGTGGCCAACATCTCATCAAAATCCTTTTTGCGGAGTGCCCACATTTCGGCATCGATATTTACCTTGAGGCTAGCCGTGCGCGGTTGGGCTAACAGCAGCGAGATTTCGCCAACAAAATCCCCGGGCCCAATTTTGGCA
>JBFGLD010000848.1:0-3606 GCA_041576335.1 Anaerolineae bacterium
AATACCGGAACCGTGACGGCGGATAGTGTGACGGTGACTGGCGGCCCTCTCGCTGACCAGTCATTCCCTGCCATCGAGTTCGTCGGCAACAACGTGCCGCTCGGTGGGGGTTCCGTCTCGGGCAACCTGGTCTGGGTTGGCCGCGCGTGTAACGGCGATCTGTTGGAAAACCCGCTCGGTGCTGGCGACATCGCCGTTGTCCGTCGAGGCGCTTGCTTCTTCTCCGATAAGTCGGCAAACGTTGCTGCGGCGGGTGCTTCCGCAATGGTCCTTGCCAACAATCAGCCGAGCACCCAGTGGAGTGGGCTGCGGATCTGGGATTACTCGGATCCGGCCAATCCGGTCCTGGCTTCGCTCTTTGACACCACTTGCAGCGCCTCGACGGCACCGGGCGGTACCTGCGATCCGGCCGGCACCTACTCCTCCCACAACGTAATTGTCGAAAACAACAAAGCCTACGTTTCGTGGTATTGGGACGGCGTGGTCGTGATCGACATTAGCGATCCCTACAACCCGGTTGAAGTCGGTCGCTACACGGACTCCGGGACCGATTTCATGAACCAAAATGGCGGTCCGCAGGACGTTTGGGGTATCTACAAAGTCACCAACTCCCCCTGGATCTACGCCTCTGACCGCAATGGCGGGCTGTATGTGCTGAAGGAGTTCGGCTCTGGCTCGGCCAAGCAGGGTAAAAACTAAGGTAACAGCCTGACTGTTCAGCTCTTTCTAAAGCGGGGAGGCAGCCGCGGCAGCGGTTGTTTCCTCGCTTGTTAGCTCATGGAGCCGATTGGGCATCATTTCAGCCACCCTGGCGAAGGCTGCAAATAGCTTTCCTGGTGATATCAGTTTCGCCCTTTGAAGCCTTTGAAGTCATCTTCGGCTAATAAACCACCGGCTAACCTTCGCCAGGGTTACCCTATCCGAGTAGTTGAAGGAGGACATAAAAAATGAGAAACCTATGGTTCTTCCAAAAAACGACTTATCTCATCGCAGTTTTGTTATTGACCTTGATTTTGACGGCGCTGGTGGCCACGCCCGTCCTGGCCGTTAAGCCGGTTACCCAGACGTTCGAATTCAGCGATACCATCGAGGGGTTCGTCGAAAAGTGCGAACTCAATCTTCGTTGGGACATCAGTGGAAGCGTCAAACGCACGTTGTTCTTCGACCAGGATGGAAACGTCGTCAGAATCCTCGATCAAGTTCGTGAAGACAACACAATCACGAATGTGGATACAGGGGAAAGCCTGCGCGAGGGTCCGGACTCCTTTATTCAGCACATCTTCTTCAACGACGATGGGACCGTAACGCTGGAAATTAACGGCTTATCGGTGCTGGTGAACTCCGGTGAACATCTTGTCGTCGATGCCGGTCGGGTTGTACTCTTCTTTGGACCAGGCGGTCCCACCGTGCTCGACATTTCGGGGCGACACGATATACGTGGCATCGATCCAACCGTAGTCGATGACCCGATCTTGCTCGCAGGCTTCTGCGCAGCGTTCGAGGACTGAGAGCCATACTTCACCGGTTTAAGGTAATGTTTATCTTTCAAAATGAGGGAGACGATCTAAATAACGCGATTCGGCTGGCTTGTGCCGATCTTGAATAAAGTAAAGTGATTAAATTTTATCCAATTATCAATCCAAGGAGGACAACAACTCTTGAAGACTAAACCCAACCTTACAAAATTCATGTTCACCTGGCTGGCAGTCATTGCTCTGGCCGTTTTATTCGCCGGGGCCGCCAGCGCCGACGGATTCATTCGGGGCATCGTCATCCCCGTGGATGGCGTGGACTACTACCTGGACGGAGCGCCCGATGCACCGGGCGGAGCAATTGATATTCCCGGCCACTCCTGGGTTCAGGCCGGGCCAAAGCAACTGGTCGGTAAGCATTACAATACCGGGCCCTTTGGTGCGCCCAACTGGTGGTCGTCGGATGCGCCGGATGGCGAACTGCTCTACGTGGTACACGGAGTGATTGACATCTGGACTCCAGAGAAAGCGGAAAGATACGCGTCGCGCGGTTATGTGCACTACCATGAGTTGGTCGCCGTTGACGGTGGGGCGCTACATCCGACCAAGGTGGTCTGGCTCAGGCACCACGCCCGGACCAGTTTCAACTTTGACGGCGGGCCGCGTCCCGACCTGGCCCACGAAGTCACCCCCGGTATCGACTTCGAGTTCATCAACAATTACTTCGTACCATACGCCCCCTAAACCAGAATTCTTTTCGAGGCGGTATAGGTCTGGTATCAACGCCTGTGTGCTGAAAGATAGCCACCGGATTCCTTATCGAGCGAGCCACCAATTCGTTGTCAAAGAGGGTTTGACGGTTTAATGAGTAGTCCGAAAATAGTAGTTATTAAAGAAAGGGAGAAGCAAAATGAAGAAAATATCTGTGGTTGCCATAGTCATCGTCGGTCTTTTCGCCCTAGCGGGCACGAGCATTGCCGATAACGGGCAAAGTTTCAAAGCCGACCTTAGTGGTGCGGAGGAAGTACCTGAGGTAGTAACTGACACGACGGGACGAGCTCATTTCGTGGTCAATCGAGATGAAACAGAAATAAAGTTCAAGCTGGACATTAAGAATGCCGCCGACATTTTGGGAGTTGCCGGAGCGCACATTCATTGTGCCCCGGCAGGGCAAAATGGACCGGTTGCGGCCTTCCTGGCCGGGGCTGCCCCAGGTGGCTTTGACGGCGATTTGAAGGTCGAGGCCACCCTAACAGCAGCCAATATAGTGAACCCTGTCTGTGGCGCAACGATCGCCGAGTTAGTAGATTCGATGCGGGCCGGTAACACCTACGTCAATGCTCACTCTCCTGCCAAACCTGGCGGCGAGATTAGGGGGCAAATCAAATAATAATCCACTCCTCCAGGTGTGACCAAAATGCGCTGGGGGCAATCATAAGAACCGTGGATTAGCAGAAAAACGCGGATAAAAGATATGAAAATCCGCGACTTCCTGTCGATCCGCGGTTCTGTATGACACCTTCAACTCGTTTTGAACACACCCTCAACATCTTAGTTAAAAACTATGAAATAAATAACTTACGTATTTGATAGCTTGCACGTAGTCTCATAAAGGTTCAATTTAAACATAGAACAAGATACGACCTTGTTCGGCGAGATTCGGAACAGGTTAACAACTTGCCGAGGGTACAAAAAAGGAGAAGCCAAATGAAAAAGCCGATCATTTTCTTTCCAGCCGTTTTGTTACTGGTCTTGATCTTCCTGGCGACGGCGGTCCCGACCGCCCTGGCCGATGACCCCGACACGATTCCCACAAAAATGGAGGATTTGGGGCACCACCAGGACCGCGACCTGGAAGTGAAGCGGCTTAGAAATACCGGCAAGGGCATGCCCTCCGTCAGGGGCCCCTTCCCGGACACGGTCAATATGGATTTCTTAGGACAGTTGACCAACGCCGAGCTGGGCGTGTCCAAACTCGTCTTTACCGGGGCCAGCTTCCTGAGCGACATCTGGGGCTGGACCTCGCCGGATACCGGCGATGAGTACGCCCTGGTGGGCACCGGAGACGGCATGTCCATCGTGCGGGTCACGGACCCGGAAAACCCGGTGTTCATCGGCATCATGCCGACGAGCG
>JBFGLD010000849.1:0-3605 GCA_041576335.1 Anaerolineae bacterium
TATTCCCCATAAGTTCTATAATGTTCTGAGCAATGCGTGCCACTTTTTCTCCTCTTTTAGCTCCAATCCAGTCCATCAGCACTTCGACAGACGCTGGCATCGCTTCCACAGCCGGTCGATAACAACATTCTCCGGCACCGGCCTTCTGTGCCAAAATGAATGAGACAACTCTGCCAAATAAATTAGTGTAGATATAATGAACTGAGAAGGCGGAGAAGGAATCAAATGTCTCAATATAAGTCTGTCCAATATATTAATGGAAAAAAGAAATCAACCATGCCCGATCCAGAAGTAGTGCCCCGAGCGAAACGTCGCCAATTTAGTGCCGAGTACAAACTCCGCATCCTGGAAGAAGCCGATCAATGTCGTGAGCCGGGTCAAATCGGCGCCTTGCTCCGGCGGGAAGGGTTGTACTCCTCCCATCTGAGTAACTGGCGTCGGCAACAACGGGAAGGCCAATTACAAGGTTTACGACCTCAAAAACGAGGCCGCAAGAATGATCCTGAGGCCGCAGAATTGAAACGGCTGCGTCGAGAAAACGAGCGGCTGCGGCAGCAACTAGACCGGGCCGAACTGATCATTGATGTGCAAAAAAAAGTCTCACAGATGCTTGGCCTGCCACCGAGCGAGATAGACGAGAAGGAATGATGCAACAGAGCCAACAGTTGAGCCAACATCTGGGCGTCAGCGGGGCCTGCCACAGTCTAGGTGTCCCCCGCAGTAGCTTCTACCGGAGCCGGCTGCCCCAAGCCCCAAGCCAAGGACGTCCGAAACCAGCCCGGGCTTTGAGCGAAACGGAAAAAGCTGAAGTGCGTCAAGTTCTCAACAGTGAACGCTTTCAAGATTGTTCGCCCCGCCAGGTCTATGCCACCTTGCTCGATGATGACCAGCGCTATCTATGCCATTGGCGGACGATGTACCGCATTTTGGCTGAATATGGTGAGGTGCGAGAGCGTCGTAACCAGTTGCAACACCCCACCTATCCCAAACCAGAGCTGTTGGCCACCAGTCCTAACCAACTGTGGAGTTGGGATATCACCAAACTCAAAGGTCCCGCCAAATGGAGTTACTTCTATTTATATGTCATTGTCGACGTTTTCAGTCGCTTTGTCGTCGGCTGGTTGCTGGCCGACCGTGAGTCAGCCACCCTGGCCGAACAACTTATTGCTGAAACCTGTACCAAGCAAAACATCGATCCCGACCAACTGACCTTGCACGCTGATCGGGGTAGTTCGATGCGCTCCAAACCGGTCGCTCTGCTTTTGGCCGACCTGGGGGTGACCAAAACCCATTCCAGACCTTACACCGCTAACGACAATCCCTACTCTGAAGCCCACTTCAAAACGCTTAAATATCGGCCCGATTTTCCCGATCGCTTTGGCTCTCAAGCCGATGCTCGAGGGTGGGCCAGAACCTTCTTTCAATGGTACAACCAACAGCATCGTCATAGCGCCTTGGGGTTGATGACCCCGGCCATGGTGCACTATGGTCTGGCCCAAGCTATTCGGACCCAGCGGCAACAAACTTTACTTACCGCTTATGCCGCTCACCCAGAACGTTTTGTCCGGGGGCGGCCTACGCCTCCTGATATACCAACCCAGGTGTGGATCAACAAACCAACTAACAATTCTAACGTGATAGTACCGAGTGAGATTTTGTTCACGGAACCCGGCCCTCAAGAAGTTCTTGGCCCTTTCCCAGACCTTATCCTTGCTCACTAAATTCTTAATGGAGTTGTCTCAAAGTTCTTGACACATTCCGTTCAGTGTAACAACAAAAATAATCAGGTCTTGTCTTTCTGCTTAAGAGAGCAGCAGTTCGGGGGGTTGTGCAATGGCCACCTCCTTTCTCCAACAAAAGGTTGGAGATAACACCCTTATCAATCAGCTCAGCCCAACTTGGCTAAAAGAGGCACAATGATTGTGGACATGCAGAGTTGGTCACTTCTTTTGGATAATTAGAGTAATAACCAGAATTAGATGAATTCGTACGCTAGCAGAAGGTATGCCGGATAGTTCGTTTATGATAATTGGCAAAAAAAAGCAGCCGGAGACACGATAATCTTCGGCTGCTGTTAGCTCTGAAGCGGTGGGGTTTGATTTGCCTCCGCTGAGATGATGCGAGCATATCTTTGCCCAACCAGTGCCAGGCAGAGCAAACGCAGGGGCAATCACGTTGTTGTAGCTCTGTCACTTCTGGTGGAGAAATAGCATCTGACATCTCAGCACCTCCGCTGAGATATTCATTTGTTAATGGTCAATTAAGGAAGTTGAACTCAAAAAATAGTTGCGACAGTTCTGTTGTCGGTCTTATTCCACAAGAATAAGCGTGAATGGTCACCTTTGTCTAGTAACAAATGTCACATGTTTGGGGTGACAAGGCCGAATTTTAAGTGAGTTAAGGGGCTGGACGTACCTGCAGCTACGGCTGGGTGTAGTGGGTGGTGGGGTGGGGGGTGGAAAAAGGCGCTGGCCAGCCCCTTTTAGTCTGCGTTGGTATTGAATTCATAATTTGTCCGCTTAGCAAGTCACATGCAGGATCGCTCGGACCTTTTTGGACGCCTTTTCCGAAACCAGCTTGCATGCCTCTTCGGTCGGCACCACGACGATCTCGATGCCGCGTTGCTTGGCCTCATCAAAGACCGTGGGCATTATTGGCAACCGCCCGTAAGCGCCGGTGCCGACGATCAGGTGCTTCCCGCCCCAAGGGATGTCCTCGTCAGCCGACAGGGGCGTGTGTCCATACTGTGCCCGATATGCCTTGGACGGTTTCTTTTTTCGTTTGGAGATCTGGCCCTGGTTGATGACTACATCATAGTCGTAAGCTTGACCGTCAATCTCTATCTCGCCAAAACCGACAAACTTTGCCTTCATGCTCGACCTCCTGCTGACTGTCCACTTGTCTCCCTGATATGGAAAGTGGAAGACAGTGGTTCAAAAATAACCCTATACATTATTATTATATTACCAAATCCCGGTTTCCGCCCCTGAACGGGTGGCAACAAGGGAGGGTTTTGAACTAAGGAGTCGTAAGCGACACTGATGGCATCGTCATTGGCAATAAACCAGGTAACTTCATAAAATCGTAAAATCAATAATCCGGGTAAGTAAGGTGGTGCCCCGATTAGGGTTGTCTTATGCGCGAGAGGGATGGCTCTTTCGCTAAGGCTTGGGGTGGTTTTTCCTGATTCTGAATCTGACCGGGGAGCTGCTCAAGGTAGGCCAAGATTTTATCTAACCTGCGGTTTATTTTTTTGGTATTCTTATTCGTAAATTCTGACTGGGTCAATTCCAATAATTGATTTAGGTGGCTATTAACCTTACCTATTTTTGGCAAAAAGACTTCTAAATTGTCCGGCAGTGACTCCAGGTTGAATTTTACCGTAAAAGCATGCTCTAGTTGACTTTCCATCCGCGATAAGCGCAAATGCAGGGTCTGGATGTCCTGTTTGATGGTCGATAGGTCGGTGGCCAGGCTGGGTAGCTGCTCCTCCAGGGCTTTGGCCGCGTCTTTGGTTGGCATACCTTAGTTTAGCATACGGGGTATTTTTGACCAACGCACCGAAAAGATTAATTAAACCTCATTGCAGCTAACTGCCGGTTGGA
>JBFGLD010000850.1:0-3604 GCA_041576335.1 Anaerolineae bacterium
CCCCTCAGTCTCAAACTTCATCTCGATCTCCAAGGTTTCGGCCGTGGTATTCTGAACGATGACCCCCACCTGGGCCTGATCGCCCACCACAAAGAAGCGCGGGGTGACCGGGCGAATGAGCAGTGGCTTGGTAGAAACCAACTCAGACGTGGCTTCGCCGACTAACGTATCTCCGGTGACGCCAACGCCACGCATCACCCACGTCGTCAAGTTATCGGGCAGGGTCAGGCTGATCTGTGCCTGCCCCTGCTCGTTAGTTGCAACTATAGGATTCCAATAAGCGGTATCACTGAAATCTTGACGCACCTCGACGCCGGCCGGTATCTGAGCCACATTGCGGGCTACGCCGGCCTCATCGGCGACGACTGCCTCCGCCTCGGCTGCAAGTCCGAAAGCTGTTGTCGGCTGGGGCGCTTCGGCCGGGGCGGCCAAAGCTTTCTCTTCCACGACAGATCGGGCCGCACCAAACTGGTCCTGATCCAGGCCTAAATCTTGGGCCAATTCTTGAATAAGCCGGTTAACCGAAATTGACAAGCCGCTGGCGGTGCTAATCCCCAAGCCGCGCCGGTGGTAGAAACCCTCCACAATGGCCTCCGGCTGGCGCGGTTGTAGAGTCAAGATCGATTTGTCGACCAAGTCAAGCGAGAATTCGGCCCGAACCGGCTGTTGGTTAACATCGGTGACCTCAACATCGTACGTCACCTCTGTCTTTGGTTCGGCCTGCTCCACGCTCGGCTTTAAGGTGATGTTAAGCAGCTGTGCCGCCGGCGTCACGTCAATCGGCAAAATACCAACTTTGTAATCGGCCAGGCGCGGCGCATCGCCGGATCGAGGTCCTTCACGCCCCTGCACCAATACCACGGAAACGTAGATGTTGGGCGCATATCCTTCGCTGATGGGCAAACGATAGACTTGGCTGTTACTGGTCATCTCAATCACATTCTGCTCGATGATCCGTCCGCGTTCAATGGTCACCAGGGCCTGATGGCTGCCCTCAAAGGGGGAGGGGATGAGTATTTCGGCGGTTTCGCCCGGCTCATAGGTCGATTTGTCGCTGATGAGGGTCAGCCGGTCGTGATTTTCGCGCCGCCAGGAGACATCTTCTTCACCGGCTACCCAGATAAAGATAGAAGATCGAATGGGTGAGCGAGGTAAGGCCGAGACATCATCTTGGCCGACGCTTTCAGCCAGCGTGGCTGCATCCTGGGCAATAATCTGGTAGGTGCCTCCCTGCGGGGGGGTGAAGCGAGCAACAGCCTCGCCCTGACCGTTAGTGGTAACGGTGAAGCGGTCAACCAGTTCCTTCTTGGTTTCATAGCTCCAGTAGCCGCCCCCACTCTCATTGGTTATAAAGGTGTTGACCCACTGGTAACGAACGATTTGGATATCCAGGGTCTTATCGGCCTCACGTTGAGCCGCCCAATCAACTGCCACCAAATCGACGGCTGTTTCTTGTTGGGCGTCAGCCACGTACTCTTGCGGCGCGAGGCCAATATAGTAATCGCCTTTGTGCACGATCAGGCTCTGGCGACCGGAGATAAACTGGTTGTCCGGTCCGGTAACCGTTGCCTCGATGAAGAGCCGATGACTACCCGAAGCCAGTACTTCATCCAGCTCCCGCCCGTCGAGGGTAAAGCTAAGCTGCCCGCTCGAATCGGTCGCGCCGCTGCCGCTTAGCAAACTTGTCGGCACCGAGTCGGTGTAGTACCACCAGCAGTCCAGGCACATATAAGGATCGTCCGAGTCGGTGAAACTGTAACTTCCCAACTGCGGCGGCTCAAAACGATAGCTTTCGGCCAGAACGTTCCAGGAAACCTCAGCCCCGGCCAGCGGTCCGCCGAAAAAGTAGTTGGCGTTGATCATCGCTTCGACATCCTGGCCGCGCAGAATCTCGGTCACTGCGGGTTCAACGGTAACCTCAAATTCAGGCGGTCGATAGGCCGCCACCTGGAAATATTGCTCAACATATTGGTTGGCAAAATCGACCGCAATCACGTAGGGGCCCAGCGCAGCTCCCTCCTTGAGGGCCAGTTCACTATTGAAGGTACCCATAGGGCTCAGGTCGACCATCTCATCCAAAACCACTTCGTAAGCCGCATCGCGAACCGTCACGTGAATCCGGCCTAAATCGGGCAGCTTAAAATTGACGTCGTCTTCGGCGCGCACCACCCCTTTGAAATACATCGTCTGACCGGGCCGATAGATCGGGCGGTCGGTGTAGATGTGGACGTTGAATTCCGGTAATTCATAGGCCAACTCCAGGCCAAATTCGTAGGGGCTAATACCCCGCGCCCAATTCTCGGAGACGGCGCTAAATCCTTGCGACTCTCCATCCGGCAGCGTGACAGCTAATACCGCCGCGCGATGGCGGCGCTTACTCAAATCGAGCCGGGCCAGGCCATCATTATCCGTGGTGGCCGTGCCAAGCTGTTGGTTATTGTCATCATAAAAAATGACGGCTTGCCCCGGCAAGGGCCGGCCGGCAGCTAAGTCGGTCGCCCATACCAGAGCATCACGCTGCCCGACCTTGAGAGTCAAGTTGTTTTTTGTTACAACCAGGATATGCTTTTGAACGGTAGACCCTTGCTCTTTAATTTGCGGCGAGTCCGTTTCCAAATAGTAAAGACCCGGGGCCAACGTACCAGCCCCCTCAACCAGATCGATAGCCTTAAAGCTTTGCTCATCGGCCGGGGCTTCCACCCGTTCTTGCCACTGTCGGACAAGATTTGCGGCGGCAGGTTTGAAATCATACCACTCCCAACTGGGTCGTAAAACTTGCTGCGGATCAAGCTGGTACAGCCGCAAATCGAGGGTGTTAATGTTAACAAAACTGACAAACATTTTAACCGGCAAGTCGGCATCGTAGGTCCCGATCAAATCGGGGATGCGCAGTTGGAAAGCCGGCTGGAGCGGAGCGGTGCGAAACCGAACTCTCAAATCTTCCCTGGTTGTATTGCCGTAGGGATCCTCAATGCCGGGGCTAATCCGCACTTCATAATCGGTCGAAGGTTTGGATCCAAAACTGAAGTTGAAGCTGTTATCCCAGGGGGAGTAATAGGTATAAATCTGAGTTGGCGTGATCGGCAGCGGTGGAGACATCGAGATATGCTCCATCACCGTGGACGGGTTGATGGGAGCATTAAACATAATTCTAAAGTCGGTGTACGGCCAGACATTTTGAGCCCCATTTCTGGGCTCGGTACCGACAATCTTGGGCAGCGGGACGGTGGTAAAGCTAAAGGTGTAAGGTGCAACCATACCCTTGCCCCCGGCCACCGAGGTGACTCCGGCCCCAACCAAGACCTCGTAGGTCGTATCAAAATCAAGACGGGTTGTGGGGGTGAAGGTCAAGGTGCTCTCCTGCACTGAAAAATCACCCGGCCTGGCCTGTTGAAATAACAAACCCTTTCCTTTTAATTGAAACTTATCAATCGCAGATTGGGGATCTACCGGCTGGTTGAAGGTAACCTGTATCGCCGCTTCAATGGGGATCAGGGTCGTGCCGTCGTTCGGACTGCTGAAGACCACTTCCGGCGGCTGGGTTGTGAACCGCCACTCGAAATCAGCGGGTAGAATGGTTTGCCCGGCCGCATCGGCCAGGCCG
>JBFGLD010000851.1:0-3597 GCA_041576335.1 Anaerolineae bacterium
CCGCACCCGAGGACGATATAGTCGTAGCCGGTCTTCATACTCAATTTTCTCCTTTTCCCGAATTACCTAATACACCTAATGCCCGCGTCCGGGTTACTTCCAACAAATACATGACCATCACATCATCTTCGCCGAGCATGAGATGATAAGCGTCCGACAGTTGTTCCACCCGGTGGATCTGTTCGATATTTTCGCAAAAGAGCGGGCTAAAGTGAAAAAAGCATAATCAACCAGCTTGCCCTGCAGGCCGACCTGTTCGAGCAACTGGGCTGTGCGCAGTTGGCAGAATATTGAGATTTGCATGACCTAGGTTACATTTTCGGGCAGTTGCCCTAACGTTGTCTCGTAGTTATCGGGTGGGTTGAGAATGGAAATTTTGCATCCGGCCTTAATGCCTAACTTCTTCACCAGCGGGCGTTTGGAATAGCCAGCACCCATGTTTCGCTCTCCCAGAACATATTCGGCTCAGTTCGTACTCCGTGTGGTTTGTAAGGCAGAGATAGATTACGCTTTACGCACGACGTCGCTAATACCCGCCCGGCAGCATCACCTTGCGAGGAAGTAGAATGTTAAATTCCTGGCGCAAGCGGCGATCCACTGCCTCCGGCACGACTTCAGGGAAATGGGTTTCAAGCGTTTCGCGAGCCTTACGCCGGGCTCGTTCCCGAATATCTAAAGCTCCGGCTGCCTCCCAATCGGCGCGGGTGGCCCGGTCGGCCGTATGGGGATAATAGTACTCGCGGTTCATTAAGTCAAGCGTTTGTGGATGGCCCAGGTAATGCCCCTCGCCACGGCACACGTCGTGGATGACCGCCACAGACAGGGACGCCTCGGTGACTTCCAGCCCCCGCACCAGGCGCATCACCTGGCCATTAATGTCATCGTCGATGATATACTGTTCGTAAGCAACGGTCAAGAGCGACTCCAGCATTCCGGCGGAGTGATGGTTATATTGGGCGCCGGCCAAAGCCGTAACTGCCGTGGTCAGCCCTTTTTCAAAACCGGCCTGCGCATCGGGAATTTTGCTCTCGGTGATGGCACAGGAGTTATACACCGGCATGCCGTAGAATTGGGCCATCTGGGCGGAGGCAGCGTTCATCAAAGCCAATTCCGCGCAGCCACCGATCATGCTGCCGGTGCGCAAATCGGTTACCAGCGGCATGCCGCCCAGCAAGGTTGGGTGACTGGGCCGTAATAGTTGGACATAGGTGATGCCGGCCAACTCCTCGGCGATGACCTGCACCAGAGTCCCTACGAGCGAGGCTGGGGCTGTCGCACCGGACAGCGGCGCCGACACCAGGGCCACCGGCATACCGGCCCGAACAGCCGCAGTTAGGGTTTCGGTCGTTTCTGTAGCAAAGCGGAGGGGGCTAACCATCCATCCCAAATTGAAAGAGAGGAAAGGCCGCTCCAAAAATGCCTCCTCGCTGCCGGCGATAATCGTGCCAATCTTTTTGATTTCGGCCACTTTATCGGCAAAGTAGCAGCCGCCCATCACGTGCTTGCGGGTAGCGGTCAGGCAGGCATAAAAGGTATTGACGTCGATGTCGTTATTCGACACATCGCGAGCCACCACCGGCCGCAGGTAAAAATGAATGTTATCGAGCGTCTCGACCAACCGTCCGATGTCATACAGGTCACGCAGCCGCGATTCGCGCGCGCGGCCCGACTCCAGGTCCAGCACGTGAACCGCTGCTCCGCCGGTACCCAGGTGGACCCGCTTCCCCCGGAGATGAAGATCCACGCTACCATCTTGGCTGTAAAGCACAACGTCTTTGTTGGCCGTTTTTAGCATACCTGCAATGAGTTCTCGAGGGATAAAAACCCGGTTGCGGGCTTTATCGACCCCTGCTCCGGCCTTTTCGAAAACATCCCGGCATTCCGACTCGAGAATTTCCACCCCCGTCTGTTCCAGCACTTGCAGTGCTGCGTTGTGAATACGGTGAACATCGGGCTCGGTCAGCGGTTTGTATTGGCCACCTTCGAGACCGGGAGGAAAGAGGTTGGCTGATTTTTTAGAGCCGTCGCGGCGGTCTCTACGTCTACGCCGATTTTCTCGTGGCATCGCGTGTTCTCCAAAAAAATGGTGACTATTCAGGTGCATAGAACTGCTGGCTGAATAATTTCAAAAAATAAACTCCGGCCAGTCCCAGGATCAGCCGGAAAAGATGTCGCCGGGTCAATTTTTCACCACGCAGAGCTAACAACCCCAACACGGCCAGGGGGCTGAGCGAGAAAATCATTGAGGTTACCGAGGCTTCGATACGGGCGAGCGCCCAAAAGTAACTCAGCATACCTATCCCGTTGGCCAAGCCCGCGATACCACAGATAAAAGCACCGCGTCGATCAATCTTCATATGACCGGGGGCCGTTAGGGCGATGGTGGCGCCCAGGAGCAGCGTCGATAAGATTAGCCGGACTGCCAGCAGCGTGTTAGGGTTCATACCGGCCTGAAGGGCTCCTTTGGCAATAGCTGGGGCGATGCTAAAAGCAAACGTCGAGCCTAGAGCCATTGCCCAGCCCAGCCAGAGACCGCCGGCATACCGGTTAGTGAGGGGACTTACCAAGCTACGAAATCGAGCCAATGCCGTAGGCGCCATGAAGCACTTTTCCTTCGCCAAATCGAGTCATATCGTACATCTCAATCGGTACGCGCGGCTCAAGTTCGAGTACGGTCTGGGCCAGAGCCTCACTAATCGTCGGAGCCAGTTTGAACCCGTGCCCGCTGAAACCGGTAGCGACGTAAAGGCCGTCAATACCCGGTACCGGCCCAACAATCGGGTTCCAGTCGGGCGTAATGTCATACGGTCCGGTCCAACCGGCAGTACACTCGGCCTCGTTGAAGGCGGGCATTCGATGGGAGATCAACCTGTCAATGCGGCCGATGTGTTCCAGGTCAACGTGATCGTTTAGCGCGTCGGGATCCTCGACGGGATCCCCGTGGTCGCCCGTGCCGACCAGCACCACGCCGCCGGTTTCGGGCCGGAAATATATTTTGTCGGGCGTAGTCAAATCTTTGACGATGGGCCAGCCGGTCTGGTAGGGCCGGTCAATTTTGAGGGTAATAACCTTGTGACGGCTGACCTCATAGGGAAACTCAACGCCGATCATCTGTCCAATTTGGTTCGACCATGGCCCGGCGGCAATGATCACAATCGGGCTCTCGAAATTGTCGTGCGCAGTCTGGACTGTTTTCGTCGGCCCGGTCACCTGCAAGCCGGTAACCGGCATATTGGTCAGGACTGTCACCCCTAGGTCTACGGCGCGCTGGGCGTATGCCATCGTGGTGAGATGGGGATCAGCATAGCCCGTCTGGGTGTCGTAGCCAATAACGCCCACGTCGTCAACTTGGAGCAGCGGGTGGATCTCTTTGACGTCGGCGGCGGTTAGGATTTTGGTATCGATACCGTGCTTATTTTGCAGGCGAAAAACCGCCTCCATTGGTTCCCGGTGGGCCTCCGGACCGAGAATTACATAACCGGTCCGGTGAAAACCAACCTCACCCCCAACCATATCGTCGAAGTGAGCAAAAATCTTCAAGCTCTCGACGGCGTGCAGGAGATTGACCTGTATCGAGTAATGGGTGCGCACAATAGC
>JBFGLD010000852.1:0-3587 GCA_041576335.1 Anaerolineae bacterium
CACGACCGAATCCAGTTGGTGGCCGACGCACCAACCTACAGCACCGGAGACGTGGCTAACATCCTGGTGCCCCATCCCTACAGCGGCACCGTTACGGCGCTCGTTACTGTCGAACGGGGTCACATTTACGACCATTTCGTGACCGAATTAGAGAGCAACAGCGCCCAGGTTCAGATTCCCATTACCGCGGAAATGAGCCCGAACGTTTATGTTTCTACCGTAATAATAAAGGGGGGTAACGGAGGCGAGCTGCCGAGCTTTAAGATGGGATACGCCAGGCTAAATATTAACCCGGCCGAGAAAACCTTAAACATTGCCCTGACCCCGACCACGCCGGCCGTTGAAGCGGGCTACTATGCGCCTCGTCAAACGGTTGAGTATGAGGTCAAGGTCACCGACTTTCGCGGGCGGCCGGTAAAAGCCGAGCTGTCGCTGGCCTTGATTGATAAGGCCGTCTTAACGCTAGCACCTGAAATTCCCGGCCAACTGTTCGAGACGTTCTGGCAAGCGCGAGCCCTGGATGTTCAAACCAGCAGCGGCCTGACCCTGGCCCTCGATCGAATCAACCGGGCGCTCGACGAGCGTAAAGGTGGTGGCGGGGGTGATGGCGCTGCCGGACCCGAGTCGGTGCGGCGTAACTTTGCCGATACAGCCCTGTGGATAGCCGACCTGGTTACCGACGATCAGGGAGAGGCGACCGTTGAAGCCGCCTTGCCTGATAACTTGACCACGTGGGTACTTCTGGCGAAGGGCGTCAGCGGTGATGATACCTTGGTCGGCGACGCTCGCACCGAAATTTTCACGAGCAAGCCGCTCTTGGTGCGGCCGGTCACCCCGCGCTTCTTTGTGGTCGGTGATGCGGCCCGGTTGGGAATTGTGGTCCAGAATAATCAAGATGAAACCATTATGGTTCAAACCAGCTTTATAGCAGACGGGTTGGAGATTGGTAACTGGCGACTTGCAGCGGGCGAATGGCAGGGGTATGACCAAACAACTGAGCTGTCTGTGGCAGCGGGAGAAGAGGTCAAAATTGAGTATGAAGTTAATGTGACAAATGCCGAAGTGGCCCGCCTGACTATGGGGGCCGAGTCAACCGATGGTTCCGTGAGCGATACGGTGGCTTTTGAGCTGCCCATTTATCATCTGAGTACGCCGGAAACCGTGGCCACGGTCGGAATTTTAGAAGAAGACGGCACGCGTTTGGAGGGCATTGCCCTGCCGCGCAGCTTCGATCCCGATCTGGGCGATTTGACGATTAATGTCGAGCCGAGCCTGGCTGCCGGGATGCGGGCCGGATTGAATTATCTGGAACATTTCCCTTACGAATGTGTCGAACAGACGGTTAGCCGTTTCTTGCCCAACATCTTTACCTACCGGGCTTACCAAAAATTGGGGTTGGACAATCAACTGTTGGCCGAGCGCTTGCCCAGGTTGGTTGGAACAGGGGTGCAGCGACTTGGCAGCCAGCAAAACGTCGATGGCGGCTGGGGCTGGTGGCAGGGCAGCAGCCAGAGCGACCCCATCTTGACCGCCTATGTCTTATTCGGTTTGGCCGAGGCACGCCGGGCCGAGTTTACCGTTGACCAGTGGATCATCGACAACGCCGTCAATTACCTCACCACCAGTCTCGTTGCGCCGAAGGACATCGCCGAGCCGTGGCAGGCCAACCGGCAAGCCTTCATTCTTTACGCTCTGGCTGAGGCCGGGCAGGGTGATTTAAGTCGCAGTGTGGCCCTGTTTGGCGAACGGGAGAAGCTGGATGTCTTTGGCCGCGCCTACCTGGCCATGGCTATGCATATTCTGGACAGTCAGGCTAGACAGATTGACACCTTGGTAAATGACCTTTCCAGCGCGGCCATTGTCAGCGCCACCGGGGCCCACTGGGAGGAGGAACAGGCGGACTTGTACAGCATGAACAGCGACACGCGCAGCACAGCCATCGTTATAGCTGCTCTGTCCCGCGTTCAGCCCGACCATCCGCTTTTACCCCAGGCTCTACGCTGGCTAATGACCATTCGCGAACGGAACGGGCATTGGTCCACCACCCAGGAAACAGCCTGGGCCATCATCGGCCTGACCGAGTGGATGGTGGTGACGGGCGAGCTGCAGGCCGACTATGCCTGGCACGTCTCGCTTAACGGTCAGGCCCTGGGTGATGGCCTGGTCGGTCCGCCCAATGTAGATCAGACGGCACAACTGCGTGTTGAAGTTGGAGAGCTGCTGGCCAGCACAGTTAATCGCCTGGCCTTTGAGCGAGATCCGTCGGACCGGACGGTATCCGGCAGTCCGGGTAACCTTTACTACGCCGCATATCTAACCTACTTCAAGCCCGTGGAGCAGGTCAAGGCCCTGGACCGGGGGCTCGTTATTTCACGCCGGTACAGCCTGCAGGGAGGCGATGGCGGAGCCATCAGCGAGGCCAATGTCGGCGACTTCATCCAGGTAAACCTAACCCTGGTTGCGCCCACCAACCTGCGTTTTGTGATGATTGAGGATTATTTGCCGGCCGGGGTTGAGGCGGTTGACAGCAGCCTGGCCACAACCAGCTTGGTTGGCCAACCACCGCAGTTTAGTCGTCCTGGCGACCCCTGGGGGTGGTGGTATTTCACCCATACCGATCTAAGGGACGAGAAGGCGGTCTTGTTTGCCGACTACTTGCCCAAAGGTGTCTATGAGTACACGTATACGGTGCGAGCCTCGACGCCCGGCGAATTTCGAGTTATCCCGACTCACGCCGAGCAGATGTACTTCCCCGAAGTGTTTGGGCGGAGTGACGGGGCGCTGTTTAGAGTAGTCGGAAAGTAGTTAGCAAGTTTCCCAGGATAGGTGTTTACGATGACTCGAAAAATCTCTAAATTCATGCCGCTCGTATTGCTCATACTTCTCCTCGTGGCCGGCTGTATTTCGGGCGCAACGCCGGTACCACCGGCCCCTGACCAGCCGGAGGGCGAGGTGCAGGCGACGGTCGAGGCGGGTGGTACGCCTAGAGCCGGAGAAGCGGCCGAAGCTAAACCGGCGCAGGAACTAACTGAACCCATCCCGCCTATCGTGCTGCGAATGTCGCCCGAACCTGGCCAGGAGCAGCCGCTCGATGCTCCGATTGAAATCACCTTTGACCAACCCATGGACCGCGCTAGCGTGGAAAAGGCCTTTGCCATTGAACCGGGGGCCAGTGTAGACGGTACCTTCGAATGGACTGACGATCAAACGCTCCGCTTTAAATTTGCGGATGGTTTTGAGCGGGGACAGCGCTACCGGGTCCGGGTGGTTGAGTCGGCCCAAAGTGCGGCAGGCTTGACCTTGCAGCGCCCTTTTGAGCTGCGCTTCAGTGCGGTCGGCTTCCTCGAGGTGGCCAACGTTCAACCGGCGGACGAGGCAGCCGAAGTTCTGCCGGATACAGTGGTCACCGTACTCTTCAACCGTCCGGTGGTACCGCTTGAGGCGATCGAGTCTGCCGGAAGCTTGCCTGATCCGCTCACCTTTGTGCCGCCGGTTCGAGGCGAGGGGAACTGGCTTAACACCTCGATTTATCAATTTACCGCGGATGATGGCTTTCAACCCTCGACCCAATATACGGCCCGCGTGGC
>JBFGLD010000853.1:0-3586 GCA_041576335.1 Anaerolineae bacterium
ACATAGACCGCAACTGCCCACGGCGATAAAACCCAATTGGGCGGACGGGGACGAGTATCAGCCCGCTTTAATTCAGCCAGTTCTTCCGCAAATTGATGCTCGGCGTGAGCTTGTATAATAGAGGTCATCGTCTCTTCTCCTCAAGGTGGTTCGATGTGGCGGGCGTAAGTAACAAAAAATCACTTATACTGCAGCACTACGCAGAACCTGGCGAAAAGTCGCAGGTTTCGAGTACGGCTGCCTGATGTCATCCAGCATGGCCCGGCGGAATCCGAGCGTGGAGATGAGATCTTGAACCGGTATGCGCCAAATGGAGTCTGCGTCGGTGCTAGACCATAATGTCTCCGCTACGATATCGGTCATTTCCAATGGGCAAGATTTGGCAAACTGCTTAAAGGTCAGGCGCAGCGTTGGCTCGGGTGTTTTGCTGTCCTGGTCCTGCCTGATAAATTCTGCCACATGGGTCAGCCACACGCGGGTTATGTCAATGTTCCAAGGGTGCGGCCACTTCCGCAGTACCTTGACTAACAGCGCATCCTTGTTCAGCGGCTGCGCCGGCTGACCCAAACCGCGTATCAAGGCCTCAAACTCATCCGGTGGCAAGATGGGCACCAGCCTGAGGGTGTTAACTCCGTAACCGTCGGCGACCAGTAAGGCCTCGGCCCAGGCCACATTGCCTTGTCTTTCGGCGGCTAGGGCAAAACCTCTGGTGAGCGTTCGAGGCCAGCGGCTGGCAAGGGCCGCCTGGACGATAGCTCCGGGCGATGCCTGCCACTCACTCGTCCAGCGGTTTAAGGGAATGGCACTGACTATGTCCGCCAACTGTGTGCTTCTGACCCTGGCCGAGTCTTTCCAATTTGGCATACTGACACCATCACGGGTCATTTGGCTACTAATTTGTCGCGGGAAAAAGACCAATATTTTGGGTTTCTCGTCTGGAGTCCATTTCAATAGTCCGCCGGTATTGGCCACCATGCGCCGGCAGAGACGCGATTCCGGCAAACGGGCCAGTAGGTCGGCTGCCTTTCGGCGCACGACCTGGCTGCGGTCATCAAGTGCTGCTTCCAGGAATGGCTCATCGTCCATCGTCAAGCCGAATTCTAAAATTTTGATAAATGAGCCACGCATCGCCGGCGTTTCGGCTTTCCAGGTAGTTTCAAGTAACTGCCGGCCCACTTTCGGATCGATGTGTCGCAGTTGGCGTAATAGAGTCTGTCGAGCCGCGGCATTGCTGCTTCGCCACAGCTTCTTGACCCCGGACCAGGTGTCCACCTCAGGCGCAGCATAAGCCCAGGCTGGATTTTGGGCAGCCAGCCAGCGGCCGGACCGGCCCAACACCGGTAAGATATGCGCGCGCAGTGATGACAGCTTCTCCCCGCGCTCTAATAGATTGGGTAAATATTCATCAGGTACGCGTTGTTGAGCCTCCGCCAGGGCGGTCAAAAATTCCGGTAATAAATCTTGAAACCGGCCAGCGAGCATCGTCGCCAGGCGCCGGCCGGCTTGAATAGAGCAGCCGGGCTTATCATCCGCCGGTTTGCCGGACACGGACCCCGGGCCGGCAAGCTGTGGGGGAAGCTGTCCGGCCTGCTCGTGCAGGCTAATCGCCCCGGCGAGGCAGAGCAATTTATCTTCCGAATTTTGGTCATTGAGCTGAATCATTAACCGGCCCAGATGTGTGTCAGCGGGCATCGCCGGCAGCGGACCACGTTGGGTACCTAATAAGGCCGCTTTGGCGAGAGCGTGGAGTTGGCTCACTTGACACCTTTCAAAATTTTCAGCTCCAACAGTCTGTCATCTTTCCAAATGCTAAGTGGGTATAGGCAATCACCGTCCCATTCGCCAAAAAGATGCAGCGATCCACCTCTATCTAGGGCGTATAAGTGCCAGCCGTGTTCAAACTTTTCCGGGAGTGGCAGAAGATATCCTGCTGAATCTCTAAGCACCCACCGGGCTCCATGACGCTCAATTCCGACGGAAGCTAGGGCCAGGGGGAAATGGCGCAGCCACGGATTGGCCGTTACGGCTTGAGCGTACTGGGCTAAGGCCGCTTTGACGGACGTCTGCCCAATAAAAGGTTCGTGAGGCTGAAGAGTCCGGTATCGGGCTGCAATTTGCGCGCGCAAAGGCACGGCACTGGGATGAAAACACAGTTCGGCCTCAAGGATGGTACCCGTTACGAGGCTGAAATCGAGCGGTTGTTTGCCATAGGCAATGTCATAAATTAAGGCCGAACGGTTGCTGCTTTCACCCCACAGCCAGGTACGCTTCAGCTTCTGTTTGCCTTCATGCTCAAGCTGTTTGCCCAGAACATACCAGCGATCGCGAAGACGCGAGTCCGGAGGAATCTCGTCGGCCCGGGGCAGCCAGCCCACAGCCGCGCGCAAATCTGCCTGCATCTCTGCCGGGAAGGTCTCGAGCTGGTTAAAGCCCCGAATGAGTAAGTACAGCCGGCCGATTCTGCAGAGGAGCCGCTCCGGCCAATCCGCACTATGGTCAGGAATGTCGGCCACCCGTCTAAGCTCCCTGGCCACTTCCCCAGCTCGAGCGTCGACCATGCGATCCGCGATCTGAGTCCAATAAGTTTTGGGTCTATTTTGGGCCGCTGCCATGCCAACCCGCACCAGGTCACGCAGCCATATCTCCAATTCCTGTAAGCCGGCGCTGATGTTTGCCTGGCGACGCCGCCTATTTTCGGCCTGCGCAGCCGAATTGGGGGAAACCAGGTGACGGCGATTTTTCCTTGATCGTGCATTTACGGCCAACCACGACGCCACCCAGTCCGGCGGATCCGCCGAGACAAAGGCATCCGGCTGCTCAACCAACAGCAGTAAAAGACCGAGACAGTGATTACAGGGGGATTTGCGAGCGGCGCAATCACAGGCAAAGTCCAAATCCGACAAATCGATTTGGGTTAGGATAGGAGGTTTATTTTTGATAGCGAATTCGCCCCAGGCCGAGGCGTGGTTGTAGCCCAGGGTTATCCATTTTTCAGAAACGGCAAAATTTCTACTGATATTAAAGCTGTATTTGTCAGGAGCAAGCCCTAAGACCTGCTCGGTTGTCCACATTACCGGCATTTTTCCTGAGGCTGCCAAACGCAAGCATGACGCAGCACAAATGGTAGTGTAGCTTAGGTTACCTCAAGTGCCAAATTTAGCCTAAACCGACCGCTCTACCTGGTCCTCAGGTTGGCAATGTTTCAACGGACCATAATTAACGGTAAATAGAGGTGCGACGGCGGCGCAGCCATTGGCTCGACAACGTTCACCTGCACGCCCGCCGTAGCGCTGCCGGCGCTGTTCATCGCCGTGACGGTGACTGCGTACGTTCCGGTTGCGGTGTGGGTGTGGGCGATCGGGTTTCCGGTGCCTAGCGGCGATCCATCGCCGAAGTCCCACTGATAGGTCAGGCCTGTCCCACTCGCCACCGTTGCGGTGAAGGTCGTCGGTTCCCCGACGATAGTGGTCGGGCTTGGGGTGTAGGTCAGGCTTAGACCGGTAATAATGTTCGCTTCATCATAACCGATGTCAAAACCGCCGGCCTGTGGTCGCGGCTCACCGTCGAAGTCGGTCGTCACGCCGGC
>JBFGLD010000854.1:0-3579 GCA_041576335.1 Anaerolineae bacterium
CGGCGTAAAAGGCGGCACCGTCGATGCTCGATGATACTCAGCCAAGGTAATAGGATGAAGGGAAATCTGCTCACGTCCACTCAACCGCAAAATTTCTCTGGCAAAATCGTAACGGGAGCAGTACCCTGCATTAGTCAAATGATAGATGCCATAGGCTTGGGTTTGAATAAGTTGGGCGATCGCTTCGGCCAAATCGGGAACGTAGGTTGGATTGCTGATTTCATCCGAAACAACCCGCAGCTCTTTGTGTTTGTCAGCGGCTGCCATGATTTTGGCCGGAAAATTATTGCCGCCCGGTGCATACAGCCAGGCCGTGCGCACGATGTAGAGCTTATCTTTGAGATAGTGGGCGGCCATCTGCTCGCCAGATCGTTTCGAACTGCCGTAGGGGTTGATTGGAGCCGGCTGATCATCCTCCTTGTATGGCTGCGCTGCCTGACCGTCAAACACTTCGTTAGTGGAAACATATACCATGTCCGCGTTAGCTCGAAGGCAGGCGTGCGCAATGTTTTGAGTGCCAAAAGCGTTAACGCGAAAGGCGCTGTCGGGATTTTCGGCTGCACCATCCACATTGGTCATTGCTGCGGTATGAATCACGACGTCGGGACGAAGGTTAGACAACTTTTGGACGATGGTGTGTTCGGCGATATCCCATCTGGGTACATCTAAAATAGAAAAGCCTTGCCCTGTTAGCACAAGGCGCAGTGCTCCACCAAGTTGGCCGGTCAGCCCGGTAATAAATATGCGCATAGTTCCTCAAACAAGGAAGATGGAAAAATTAGAGATCGTTGCCGGCGCAAGATGATATAACCTATTAGGTTAGGCCACCTCTAATCCACAAAATCGAAAATCACGAGTCGAAATGTTGTTTTTTGTGTCATCTACAAATGCAACCCGGGCAGGGCATCCGGCTCGGGCCGCGGCCGGGTTTCGTTCATACGGCGGCGCATGAGATTGACGAAAAGGCTTAGTATCATGATTGGCCAGGCTAATACGAGGCCCAACATCGCTGCAATCACGGCCTCTAGGGCACTCGTAAGTTGCCAAAAGATAGGGACAATGGCAGGCAGGTGCCAGCTAGCAGTTAGGCCGTTTTGCCAGTAGCCCCAGAAATACGGTAATACAAAAATAAAAGTGACCAGGACACTAAAGCCGTAAGCTGTGCCCAGCAGCGTAAGCCAATCGGTTTCGTTTGTAAGCATGAGGAAAATTAACAATAATCCCCCTCCTACTAACATACTGGCGACTGTACGCCGGCCAATTTCAACGGGGAGTTCAGCGAAATCCGTAAGTGAGCTAATCGAGTAGCTATGGCCTTGAAGCTGGAAGACAGTATGGTATAAAGTAATTGTAACGACGGCGGCCACAATAATTGAAGCGGTGTGTATCCCCCGTCGACGCCACATCGTAATAAACCAGATTAAGACAATTGCGAGGGCGATAGGCAGCCGCTTAAATTGCTCACGCTGGATTTGCCCATTTCTAACACTTTTTATTTGAAGGTCGGCTTCTTGCTGAGCCAATTTTGCCAGCTCATAAGCTCCGTTGATGTTTTTGTTTTCAAGTGCCATATTCGCTTGGGTCAAATCTTCGGCCAATATAGTGGGCAACCTCGTTTCGACATCACCAATTGCCCTAGGATAGATTTCAGCAAGCGCAAAGCGCTGCTGCGCTAACGCGAGCTGCACGGCCGCCCGGTTATATTCACTTAACCGCAGCATTTCAAATAAGACACGTCCCTGCCCCGCAGTGGGAGGGGGTAGGCCCAATAGGGCTGAAATCGTCGGGGCAAGATCGACCTGATGAATATCACTGTAGCTGCCAGGTATGATATTCTTACCAACCATAACAAAAGGCTGCCGGATTACCTCTGGTTCATTACCACCATGTCCTCCCGTGGCAAGATGTCCATGATCGGCGAATACTAATAACACGGCGTTCATTAGGTCAATATCAGAGCTGATTTCATTTAGATAAATGTCAATTTGACCGGCGGCCTGCCGAAAGGCTTCGCCAGAGGTACCTGTTTGATATTGGGCTGCAAAGTCCACCTGTGAAAAGTGAATCAAAATCAATCCGGTTTTGTTATCACGGATAAGGGGTAAGGCCGCTTCGAAGATAACTTCATCGGCCTGGGGTCCCTGTTCATTGGTAAAAAAGGTATAATCCAATTGATCGCGCGAAATAAGATTCCGCCAGGCCGTATTGCCGAGCAGGGCCGTTTGTAGGTTGGCCTCGTGCGCGCGGGCTAAAATAGTATCTACCTCCAAGGGGAATAAATCGTCAAGCGCGCGGTCGAAGGGCGGCGCGTCATTGGTTTCCGAAGGAGCACCGGAGATCAATGTGGCCCAACTCGTTTGCGCGAACGTGGGCGGAATACTCTGAATGGCCGCGTTGGCCCCGGTCTGCTTGAGCCGCTCCAGCGCCGGTAAATTTAGGGCCAGCGAGTCTTCATAGCCCAAGCCGCTAATAAGCACCATTACCACCTTGTTTGTTTGCGGCGCAGTGGGCGCCGCTTGCGGTGACAGGCCGTTCTCACGCAGGGGAGAGCGATAGCTTCGGATCGAGTCGTTGAAGGACCATACCCAATGCAGTAAACTTGTAAACACGCTGAATAGAACTATGACGCTTAAGACGACAGAAGTATACTTTTTCATGGCTAAGGAATTATACCAATCTTTCGAGAAAAACAACAAAACTGACTTTTTTTGACTCACAATGCTTTTTTTGGCGATTCGCATAAAAAAGTGTAACATATACGTTTGGGAAATAATTTTGCTGTTCATGAAAGAAGCGCAGATTTGCGCAATGCCGTAACCTGCCGTAGATTATTGCGCAAAGGAAGTTTCTTTTTTGGGGAAGGAATGCGATTTATCAGCCATGAGGAGTCTTTTCCTCAACTGAAGGGCAACTGGGAACAATATGAATTACATAGAAGAGTTAGAACATCGTTATCAGACTCTATTTAGTGATTTTCAAGCGGGAAAGATAGATGAAGCAACGTTTATAGCGGAGGTGGACGGGCTTCAAATCCAGGATGATTGGGGACGCTACTGGATGATTGGCGCTCAAACGGGATCCTGGCATTATTATGACGGTCAAGCCTGGCACCAGGCTGATCCCCGCGATGCTGACAAACTGCCGTTCGTAGATGAGCAAGGGATTTATTGGCAGCGAGGCGCCAAGAGCGGAGATTGGTATTTCTACGATTCGGATGCCCAGGAATGGGTCAAACCGAGTCGAGAGGATAACCTAACACCTCCAATGCCTTCGGTAGGGTCGCAAAGAGGCGGCACTATCTCACAGTGGGCCCAATCCAAGTTGCAGCCTACAGATACCGGGCCGCAAACGCCGGCGTATGCTGATGGTGAATTGTTCCAGGACGATGAAGGGCGCTACTGGTCAATTGGTGCTAAAACTGGACAGTGGTACTTTTACGATCACGATGGGTGGCATCCGGCTCACGAATTTTATGCCAGAGTGGCTCCGCAGGTACCACAACCTCCGCCTTACCCGCAACCCCAGTCCGCGCCAATTTATCCGGCACAACCATATCAGCCGCAGCATTCGCCGTAGATC
>JBFGLD010000855.1:0-3578 GCA_041576335.1 Anaerolineae bacterium
ATAACTGCGTCGGATGGCGTTAATGTGGACTTGATTAGCCCTGATGGGCAGCCTTGGCCGGTTACCCGCAGCGACGCGAACATCCACACGTTTGTTATTGGCCCGCGCTGGCCGAGCGGAGATTACCGGGTGCGGCTGGCGCTTAAGGAGCCTGGAGAATTCGTTGGTCCGGCGCTGAGCGAACCGCTGCTGACCGTAGAGAATTGGTGGCAGCGAACGTTTGACGTACCCGAAATTGCCGTACCTGTCGAGGCGAACTTTGCCGATCAGTTAAAGTTCTTGGGATATGACTTGCCGCAGTCCCAAGTCAAAGCGGGCGATGCCTTGCCCATTACCCTTTATTGGCAGGGTTTACCAGACAAAGCGCCTCAGGCTGAGTTCATCCAGTTCAATCATCTGCTCGACAGCGCAGGTGCATTGTGGGGCGGGTACGATCGCCAGCCGCTCGAATATTATAATACGCTGCTGTGGGCCCCCGGCGAGGTGGTTGTCGATGGATACGCGGTGCCGGTTGACTCACAGGCGCCGCCGGGTGAATATTACTTGAGTGTAGGTTATTACCTTGTTGTCGGCGAAAGCGCGGTTAACCTACCCCTGGTCGTCGGCGGAGACGTGACCGATGTCAGCAGCATTACAATTGGACCCATTGAGGTAATTGCCCCTTGAAATTGCCGTTACAACGTCCAATGGGGTGCGTACAAACCCTGATTATTCGACTTATCTTGGCCTGCGTGGGGATCGTGGCGGCCCTGATCCTAATCGAACTGGGGCTGCGGTTGGTTCCACGCGCTCAATTGGATTTGTGGTTAGAAAAAAGTACCCGTCTGCAGTTGTATCGTTCTGACCCTCGCATAGGTTGGAGTCTGCGGCCCGATGCGGAAACGATCTTTGTCACCAGAAACGACCGACCCATCGAAGTGGAGACCAATGCCTTAGGATTGCGTGACGACGAACACACCTACAAAAAACCGCCGGGGACCTTTCGTGTTCTTATCTTGGGAGATTCCTTTGCCGAAGCCAAGGATGTTGAGTTAGATCAGTCGTTTCCCTATTTGATAGAACAGTGTCTCAATCGACGAGTAGATCTGCAAATCGAGGTGATCAACGGGGGGGTTTCCGGTTATGGACCCGCCGAGGAATACCTCTTCTATATTAGCGAAGGTATTAAATACGATCCCGACCTCGTGTTATTGGTGACTTATGTCGGCAATGATTTTAGCGATTTGGATCGCAACGATCAAAATCGGATGGTTCGAGGCTTTGGTGGATACAGATTTGAGCTTAGTCAGGGTATCCTGAAGCGAACCTGGATCAGTTGGGAAGATCCGTACAATGAAAACGTCTCCAACTGGCAGCTTTTCTTGCGGCAGCATTCAATTGTGTATCGTGCGTTCACCCATCCGGAGTCTCGAATCTACGACCAGTATTTGAAGCTAATAGGCAGTTTTCGCTTTTGGAGCCAAACACCGGATGCGGCGGAGGCAAACTCCGGCGTTTCGCCTTGGTATTTATCTATGCATGCACCGAATTTTCCGAACAATCCCACTGTATCTCCAAAGCTGAAGGCCGTTTGGGCAGTGTTTCAGGCTATCGTGGGCCGCTTACGAAGCGAAGTAAACCTCGACAAGGATCAATTAGCGGTGGTTATTATTCCAACCGAATACCAGGCCCATCGAGCTGAGCTTGACGAAGCTGTTGAAGATTTTGAAGACTTGTATGAAAGTGGTTTTGACGCTCGTTGGAGTATTGACGAGCCGAACGTGACCATTCTTAAGTATTTGGAGCAGCAGCAGATACCTACGTTAGATCTTTTGCCATATTTTCGAACGCATGATCAGGCCGGTGGGAGTTCATTATATTTTGAAGGCAGCTTCCCACAACATCTAAACGTAGATGGCCAAAAACTGATGGGTGATCTGGCCTGCGATTGGTTAATCCGTAATGAGTCTATTCGTCTTCCTCGGCCGTAAACAAACTGCGCTCAGCCTGCTTTTGCTCGGTTTGTTGCCACTCGTCTTGCTTTGGCGTGTTGTTTTTCAGGGTGATGTTCTGCTGTCGGCAGACATAAGACCCCAATTCATATACTATAGCCCATCCTACGCTAAATTGGACGTCACTATGGACACGTCAGGGCTGTTGGTGATGTCCGATCTTTACTACCCTGGCTGGAAGGTCTATGTTGATGGGATTCAAGAACCACTGTATGTCACCAACTTAATCATGCGCGGGGTATTCTTACCTGCTGGCTTTCATCAAGTAGAATTTATTTACCGGCCCGGTCCGTTTCGTATAGGCTTAATCATAAGCCTTGCCACCATGCTTTTCATAATTACGTTACTTTTCGTGAAGCGAGGCATAGGCCGTAAAAATTCGGTTTTAGAAGAAAACTGATCTAGAGCCGCATAACCTTCCTGGAGCTCCAAGACGGTCACGTAAACCAAAAAGGAGAGAAATAGGCGGCGCTATTTTGTTAGAAAATGATTTTTAGCTTTTGGGAAGTTTTGTGTGCCAATTGTATTCGGAATTAGTCTCATAAAAAGTTTATGACTTATTGGTTAGGGTATAGCTTAGTTTTTGTAACAGGCATTTTACTCCTTATCACTCCCTTCTATATTGTTCGCCGCACCGACAAGAAGCCTACCAGGCGTCAGGCCCTGATAGAGAATTTTGGCCTGTCGCTTCTCGTGCTTTTTTTTACCGTAATGGCCCTTGAATTATACTTTAAGGTGCTCTTTGCCCAGTCTGATGGCTTTCGCTATACCCTAGCCTCCCAGAACTGGTACGCCCGGTATTGGCAGGAGAATTCCCTGGGCTATCGGGACGTAGAGTGGACGCCGGAGAAATTAGCCGGGAAAACCAAGGTCATGGTTGTAGGCGACTCATTTGCGGCCGGAGCCGGTATTGCCAACCCGGACGATCGGTTTGCCAATCAGTTGGGGCGGCTTCTCGGTGATGATTACGCCGTGCTGAACGTTTCCTCACCGGGCTGGGATACCATCGACGAGGTTGAAGCAATTGTTGACTACCCTTACCGGCCGGATATTCTCATTCTGTCCTACTATGTCAACGATATTGAAGGCGTTGCCTACGAGAGTGGTGCCCAGCGCCCCCAAATTCGACGAGATCCGCCGGCCTGGCTGTCACCCGTAGTGCAGCGCTCCTACGCCATCAATTTTCTATATTGGCGTTTGATTCGCCTTGGTCCCCAGGAGTGGGCCGTCACCTACTGGGAAGATTGGCTCAAAAAAATAAGCGCCGACCCCGAAATTCGCTGGCGTCATCGCCAGGAATTACTCATGATCATTGAAGGCGCGGCATCGGAGCAAATTTTACTGCTTGTAATCGTCTTTCCCAATCTTGCGGCTGTCGATGAGAGCCGTTTGATGACCCAACCCGTCGTCGACTTGTTTAGGGAATATGACGTTCCTGTAGTGGATGTGGCCGAGCTTCTTGCAGGGCGACGTCCGGCTGAAACCACGGTTAACGCGGTTGATGCTCACCCAAATGAGGTTGTTAATTTGGAAGTAGCTCATCAACTCTACGAGCTTATCCGACACTGTGGGCGTGAAGTGTGTCGG
>JBFGLD010000856.1:0-3577 GCA_041576335.1 Anaerolineae bacterium
AGGCAGTGGCGAAAAGAAGGAAGAGCTAATCTTCCTCAAAGAACTCATCGAGGCGGGCAAGATAAAAGCGGTCATTGATAGATGCTATCCGTTTGAACAAATTGTTGAGGCGCACCGGTATGTTGACCAAGGGCACAAAAAGGGAAATGTCGTCATCACTGTGTCTCCTCAAAGTTTATAATAAAGGAAAGAAAATATGAATACACACAGAAAGACCGCAATTATTGTGGGGGTATTGTTCATCATTGCGACTGCTTTTCTGTTTATTGGAGAAGCTTTCTACAAACCTGTGCTGAGTTCTCCGAATTACCTGGAACTTGCTTATCCAAATCGAACAACGGTGATTATTGGCATACTGCTTGAGTTTATCTGTGTCCTGGCAATGCCGCTCATACCAGTATTCGCATTTCCCGTCTTGAAGAAACACAATGAAGCCCTGGCCCTGGGATATGTCGTTTTTAGATTGCTTGAGGCTGTGGTCTTAATCAGTGTGGCGGAAATCAATAAGCTGTCGCTGATTGGTGTCAGTCAGGAATATCTAAATGGAGGGCAAGTGGATGCTGCCTATTTTCAATCCATCGGCAGCGCAATACAGGCAGAAAATTACTGGGGCGATACAACAGGGCTGATTTACAATCTCGTGTTTATTATCGGGGCCTTGATGCTCTATTCGGTCCTGTATCAATCAAAGCTCGTTCCACGCTGGATATCAGTTTGGGGTTTGATTGCTGTTGTCGCTTTGTTAACAGGGGCTATGTTGTCTGTATTTACGAACATTTCGCCAACAATAACGCTCTTAGTCATCTCACCCATCGCCGTGCAGGAAATGGTGATGGCGGGCTGGCTGATTGTGAAAGGCTTCAATCCATCGGCCATCGCTTCCCCAACTGTCCCACAGATACCTTCATCGCAAACAGTAGCTCACGCCAGGTAAAAAGGATTCCTGTAATGAAAGCGATGGTATACACCCAATACGGGCCGCCGGAGGTTCTTCAGCTTAAGGAGATAGAAAAACCGAAGCCCAAGGACAATGAAGTACTGATAAAAGTATATGCGACAACAGTAACGGCAGGAGACTACAGAACGCGAAGTTTCGCAATCCCTCCCTTGTGGTGGCTCCCCATGCGAATAATGACCGGTCTCATAAGACCAAGAAAAAAAATACTGGGGCATGAGCTAGCCGGGGAAATTGAAGCAGTGGGCAAAGATGTAAAACTATTTAAGAAAGGTGATCAAGTTTTTGCATCTACCGGGATGAGTTCTGGTGCTTATGCCGAGTACGCGTGTCTGCCTGAAGACGGGGCGCTGGCCATAAAACCGGCCAATATGACCTATGAGGAAGCCGCTGCCGTTCCTGTTGGGGGACTTACAGCTTTGAATATTCTTAGAAAAGCAAATATCCGGAACAGACAAAAAATCCTTATCTATGGAGCTTCCGGAAGTGTAGGTACTTTTGCGGTACAACTTGCCAAATACTACGGGGCAGAAGTGACCGGCGTATGCAGTACCACGAATTTAGAACTGGTGAAATCTCTGGGAGCCGATAAAGTAATTGATTACACTCAAGAAGATTTTACCCAAAGCGGCGAGACTTATGATGTTATTTTCGACGCGGCAAACAAGGCTTCACGTTCACGTAGTAAAAGCTCGTTAAAGAAAAAAGGACGCTATCTTCCCACTATGTCTTTTGCAGGCGAAAAGGCTGAAGATTTAATTTTCCTCAAAGAGCTTATTGAGGCGGGCAAGATAAAAGCAGTCATAGATAGACGCTATCCGTTTGAACAAATCGTTGAGGCTCACCGGTATGTTGATAAAGGGCACAAAAAGGGAAACGTTGTCATCACTGTGGCCCATCATAACAAATTAGGAGAAGCATAAAATGAATATAAAGAACGATAAAAGCGCATGGATTGTTGGTGGCACAACCCTGATTGGGATAGGTGTTGGATTCATTTTCCTGCAAACGTCCCCCCTCTTATTTGTCGCCTCAGTCCTCGTAGGTATAGGTGCCGGGCTAATAATCGTCCCTTTAGTTTCAAGAGAAAAAGGATAAATAAGGAAAAACGCCATGACAAAGGAAGATTTCTTAACTGTACGTTGGAATAATTTGCTTACACTGACCCTGGGAATTCCCGCGCTGATGTATGTTATCTTCGCTTTTTCCACTTCAATCTGGGCAACACGGGGTGGCTTGATCTGGCTGGCGGTTATCGGGGCGCTTTACTGAATAGTTATCGAACAACATACAGTCATGCGGTTCGCCTGGCTTCGGAAAAATTCGGCTAACACCGTTTCAGTCAAACAGGGGTACACTCACCCGCTCGCTCTTATTAGGCTGGCTTATAATGTCGCCTTTTGGATTTTTTTGCTTCCCTTTTTTACGGCAATGGAATACGGCACGGCCTTTATCTTGTTTACCATCATTATTTTTATCAGGCTTGGGGCTAATCTGTATGCCAACCACGTTATCAAGCAGCCGGAGCAGTTTGAAAGCTTTGCTTTCCGGAGTCCGTAAAAGCCTTAAGCAAGATATGTTAGGAGATTAATTAATGAAAGCAATTGTTTTAAACAAGTATGGTTCACCGGATGTCCTTGAACTCAAGGAGATTGATAAGCCGGCGATTAAAGAAAACGAGGTGTTGGTACGTGTTAGCGCAGCCTCTATCAACGCGGGAGACATCTTCTCGATGAGGGGAAGTCCGTGGCTCATTCGATTTTCTGTTGGATTTCCCAAACCCAAAGACTATGTTCTCGGCTGGGATATGGCAGGGCGCGTAGAGGCGGTCGGTAAATCGGCGACGCGGTTCCAACCCGGCGACGCGGTGTTCGCCGCGTGTAGCGGCGCGCTGGCCGAATATGCCTGTGTGGCCGAAGACAGGTTGGCCCTGAAACCCGCAAACCTCGCCTTTGAGCAGGCTGCGGCTGTACCTACCGCCGCCCTGACCGCCCTCCAGGGGCTTCGCGATCAGGGAAAAATACAGCCAGGGCAGAAAGTTCTAATCAACGGCGCGTCGGGTGGCGTGGGCACGTTTGCCGTGCAGATTGCCAAAGCGTTGGGCGCAGAAGTGACCGGTGTTTGCAGCACAACAAAAGTGGAGATGGTTCGCTCAATTGGCGCAGACCATGTTATTGACTACACCCAGGAGAACTTTACGCAGGGTGAGCAACGTTATGACCTCATTCTGGATAATGTGGGGAGCCATGCCTTTTCAGACTACAGACGGGTACTCACCTCTCAGGGGATTATCCAGCCCAATACCGGCCATGCCGGCATAGGCTACGTTTTTAAGGCACTGTTGTTGTCACTGGTTATGCGCCAGCAGGGCAGCCTGTTTGTGGCAAACCCCAACAGTGCGGACATGGATTTTCTAAAGGAGCTAATTGAGGCCGGCCAGGTCACGCCGGTCATTGACCAAACCTACCCACTGAGCGAGACTACCGAGGCCTTCAGGTATCTGGATCAGGGCCACGCCCACGACAAAGTCGTCATCACTGTGTGAAGAGTGGCATAAACGTCGTAGTGATTGGGACAAAGTTAAGTTAGGATGGATGGGTGTATGGAAGAGAGTAGTTTGCC